>JAJDBI010000184.1 GCA_029261435.1 Nitrospinaceae bacterium | reverse complement strand
GATGATGACAAGGTAAAAGTTTCTTCCGGGGACACTGCCGATTTCCTGGAAAGTCAGATTGTGGGTGGAACAGGAGTCACTGTAAATTCTGACGGAAGTCAGATCACTATCTCCGCACCACCCGTTAATGTTCAGGATAGTAGTGACGGTGTAGAAACCACTTTTGCGCGAGAGTTTGAATTTGATGCAGGCACAGGACTATTACCAGCATTGGATTTGAATGGCACCGATTTATTCATAGGTTCTACGGACCCGACCATCACCTTAGGAGGGCAGACTAGGACGGTCTTATCCAAAGGAACCATTCCCAACACCAACCCAACATTGCAACAAGTGGTTGTTGATCTACCAAGCACGCTTTTTGAGGGTGAGCATAAATTGAAAGTGACAAATGCCAATGGTTTTTCTGAAGGATTTATTTCTCTGAGCGAAATCGACTTTGGTGGAGACGCTTCGTTCACCAAGTTGTTACTCCACGCTGATGGAACCGGCCAGACTTTCACGGACAGTTCAGCATCAGCCCACACAATAACCGCTAACGGTGATGCTACCCAGTCGGCAACGCAAAGTCAGTTTGGTGGAAAGAGCGCGTCTTTTGATGGAACAGGAGATTACCTGAGTGTGCCCTACAGCAGCGATTTTGATTTTTCAGATCAGGGAGATTTCACTGTCGACTATTGGATTTACCTGTTGCAAACTACCAAAGCAATTTCGGTTCCTGTTGCAAGATGGCAGTCTTTCCCCACCGCCAACCGGGTTTGGACCATGGCTTTAACAGGAAATACGGGTAGTGGTTTTACCACCATAGATTTTACTTATTTTAATGGTGGCAACAGAGGTATTACCGGTACTACCGGGGCAAATGCCAGCAGTTTCAATTTTCAATGGGACACCTGGTACCATATTGCAGCCATTAGAAACGGCAATTCCTTGAAAGTTTATGTGGATGGTGTGGAAAAGGGATCCTCCAACGACCTAGCCACCTATAATATCACCAATAATACAGGTATAGATTTAAGAATAGGCAATGGTCATGACGCCGGTGAAGCTGGCACATTTGTCGGCTACATTGACGAGCTCCGCATTTCCAAAGGTGTAGCCCGTTCTACCAAGGGGTTTAGATCTCCAGAGGTACCTTATAACTAAACAAGCTTAATATATAATCTCAAACCGGACCGCCTCACTATTTCTATAGGGAGGCGGTTTGTTTTTAGCGTCATCCCGCGTGAGGTTAATCAACGCTAGCCACTTTCAAAAAGAGAGCATTTACAACAACCCCCCCTATCCCTCCTTATCATTGAAGAATTGGGCAAGAGCATATTTGTCAGCCGAGAAAACTTTTAACTAGCCAGCAATAGCCATTGTTCACTGGCCCCACGCCGAGTGGTTAGTTCCATCGGGCCGAGTTTGGGGTGGGGTTTCGGACTTTGGAGAGGTGGACGAGATCGATTTTCATTTTGAGGCAGCTTTGAAGAAACTCGGCGCGAAGCAGAACATCCTGTTCTTCCAGGAAAGTTTGTTTTTGTTCCAGAGTAAGATCCAGCCTGTAGGCAAACCGATCGACAAACTGACTGAGTTTTTCGCCCAGATTCCAATCGGGTTCTTCCTTCAAGGAATTGCTTTCGGGAATCAGGCTGACGAACTCTCTATAACTGTCGATCAATCCGTCACGAGTAGTGTTGGGTAATTCGCCAATTTCCTGTTCGTTTTTTTCTCCCAACAAATCAATTTCTGCAAGACGGTAAGGCTTTCCTTCTACTTCTCTCACAATACGAAACCGGCGTAATCCGACCAGCGTGAAATTATATTTACCGTCGGCGTGGCAGATTTCCTGTTCAATACTTCCAACGCAACCTATGGGAAATGTCTCCGGCCGATCAAAATAAGCCGCTTCCCAATCTGGCTTTAATAAAACCATGCCTATTTTGCGTTCTCCTTCCAGGGCATCGGCTGTCATTTGCCGGTACCGAGGTTCGAAAATATGCAGTGGCAACGGGGTACCGGGATAAAACACGGTTGAGGGCAAAGGGAAGATGGGAATGATTTTTCCCTGTTCTGAATCTTTTTCCATGATTTCCTTATCTAAGTAATTACATTATAAGGTAATATTGTAACATCCAATCTGCCAGCAGGAAATTTGACAATTAAGGTTTATTTTTTTAATCTGAGGACTCATGATTGCCCAACCTGAAAACATTTGTACTGAAATCCAGTCCTCGCTGACCCGTTCCGGTTTGTTTACGGAGTCAGAGTCTGATCCGGGAAACCGTTGGCGTATTTCGCCGGAACCTTATTTCCTCTCTTCAGAGGATGTCGAGTTTTTCCACCAGCTGGGCCCCAAACTCCTACAATTCTACACTGCCTGGAACAAACTTTATCTGGAAAGTGCCAAAGGAACCGGCACGGAATGGGTCGCCCCGTATCTGGATGCAGGTAAACCACAGGAGTTGATCGATTTTGGTCGAATGAAACGGTTCCGTCAAACCTTCCCGTCTATCCTCAGACCTGACGTAATTGTCACGGAAGATGGATTTGCTGTGACCGAACTGGACTCGGTTCCTGGAGGCTTCGGTCTGACTGCCGAACTGATGTCGCTATACAAAGATCCGGAGTGGCAGATTATTGGAGACTCTGAGGGTGGAATTCCTTCGATGTTTTACAATATGGCCGAATCTCTATCCAAAGAGGAGAAACCCTGCATCGCCATTGTCGTCTCAGATGAAGCCCAGGACTATCGTAGCGAGATGGAGTGGCTGGCAACTCTTTTAAAGAAAAAGGGGTTTCCGGTATACACGGTTCATCCTAAAGAGATTCAGTTTCGTGAAGAGGGACTATTTATCCAGGATGAGGGGAAATGGCTTCGCGTCGACGTTCTATATCGCTTTTTTGAGTTATTTGACCTCAAAAATATCCCTAAATCTGAACTAATGATGTATGCAGCAAAAAAGGGTCAGGTTGTTACCACCCCTCCTTTCAAGACCAGTCTGGAGGAAAAACTCAGTTTTGCATTATTCCATCACCCTGCTTTAAAAGCCGATTGGGAAAAAGCATTAGGTTCCGAAACTTTTAACACCTTATCTCATCTAATTCCTGAAACATGGATTTTGGACTCTCGTCCCATGCCTCCTTATGGAGCAATTCCGGGGTTGGAGATAAAAGGTGCTCCCGTTCAGAATTGGCAGAAACTGATGGGTTTGACCCAAAAGGAACGAGAAATGGTGATC
>JAJDBI010000183.1 GCA_029261435.1 Nitrospinaceae bacterium | reverse complement strand
TCATTGGCGACTTCTATAAAACCATGCGCCACTTCCTCCATCGACGGCTGCCTTCCGGTTGAAAAATTAATGCTTTCTATTAATGTATCGAAAGCTTTTCTTGAAGCATCTTCAGACAAAGCCTGGTCTTCGTTTTCTCCAAACACACAGGGAAAATGTTCTGGGACGAGTCTACCCAGAACCAGATTGGCATCGGTCAGCGAGAGAGGCCCCCCATTGCCATAACAGGCAGGACCGGGCCAGGCTCCGGAGGAGGAGGGCCCAACCTGATACAGTCCGTTTTCAAACAACAACCTCGATCCCCCTCCTGCTGCAACCGTATGAATATTTAATTGCGGAACAAGGTTGGGGATTCCTCCTGTCTCACTTTCGAACTGCCATTCGTAGTCCCCGTCAAACCGGGAAACATCGGTCGAAGTGCCGCCCATATCGAATCCAATCACAGGAGTATCGCCGGTTGTCCGGGCATAGCCGACAACTCCTCCTGCGGGACCTGACAGGATTGCCCGGCTCCCAGTGAAAGAGTCTGCCTTCACGAGTCCTCCATCTGACTGCATGAGAAACAAGTCCTGCTCATCAAGTTCTTCTTGAAAGCTTTGCAAATAGCGTTGGATATACGGGTTCAGGTAGGCATTCAGACAGGTGGTATTTCCACGATCTACCAGTTTGGCTCTCGGCATGACTTCACTGGAAAGAGAGATATTGACAAACCCTGCTTTTGCAGCTTCCTGAGCCACCAACTGCTCATGATCCGGGAAGATAGAAGCATGCATCAGGGCAATGGCTAGGCTCTCAATTCCCTGTTCCCGCAATTCTTGAAGCTGCTGGCGAACGATTTCACGATCAACAGTTTTCAGAACTTCTACGCCGGACGACTTCTGATTCGGAAGAACACGTTCAACGATTTCAACCACCCTTTCATAAAGCGGTTCAGGCTTTACAATTTTCAGATCAAATATATGAGGGCGGTTTTGTTTTCCTATGCGCAGCAGATCACCAAACCCTTTAGTGATGATGAGGGCGCAACGGGCTCCTTTTCGTTCCAGAAGAGCATTGGTCGCAATAGTGGTTCCCATGCGAATCCATTCAATAGAACCAGCCTGTCTGGATTCACGACCCGTCACCTCACGAATGATTCTTTCAATACCTTCAAGGGAAGCGTCGGAATAATGGGTGGGATTTTCTGAAAGGAGTTTGAGAACTCTAGGGCCTTTAGGAGTCTCAGCGTAAATATCCGTAAACGTTCCACCCCTGTCGATGGAAAACCGGAATTTGTCAGGGTCTGCCATATCAAACTGCTATGCAAAAACTATAAAGAATTTATTCCAGCATTTGGAAGGTGTTTTTAGTCCCGGTAAATTCTTGCTCATCACCACTGGCGGTATTGCGGGTCAGTCTTTAAGGAGGTCTACTGAAAGTCCTTCGTAGGACAGGAACATTTTCAGGTCGTTCTTGGGAGCAACGAGTTTGAGGTATTTTTCTGTCTGGCGGAAAATATCCATCAATTTGAAATCACTATAGGTGGGTTCATGATGAAAAAATGCGATCTGCTTCACATTGGCCTCTACAGCCAGATCAACTCCGATGAATGTGGAGCTATGCCCCCAGTCTTCTTTTTCGAGACCTTCGCTGAAAGTGTACATCGAGTCGAAGATCAGCAAATCTGCATCGCGGAAAAATTCAACAGCGGGTTTTAAATCTGAAGAACCCAGTTTTTTGTATTCCGCATCGGTGGCATAGACCACTGACTTGCCTTGATAGTCCACCCTATAAGCAAAGCATTGACCGGGATGATACATCGCCTTCCAGGTGATCTTCATGTCCCCAATATTATGTTCCGTCTTGTCTTCCAGAACGACAAAATCAATATCCGAGGCATAAATGCTGAAGGGGATGGGGAAATATTCGGATTTTTGCTGGCCTTCCAAGCGTTCCCTGATATCCGGTAGAGGTCTATGAATTGTAAACTGATTGCCCTTGATATAAAAAGGTACAAAAAACGGGATCCCCAAAATATGATCCCAATGAGTATGCGAAAAGAAAACGTTTGCCTTGCCCTGCCCTCGGCCAAACTCGGTCGCCATCAGATCCTGACCCAGCTCCCTGATTCCTGATCCTGCATCAAAGATCAACCATTCGTCACCGATCTGCATGGACACGCAAGAAGAGTTGCCGCCAAATGTACCGCGAACTTCATGAGGCAAGCTCTGCACAAATGACTTAATAGAGTCATCATTGGCCAAATTTCCAGGTTCAGCCGCCTGAAAAGCCCGAACCATTTTTTCTTCGAGCTCTT
Organism: Nitrospinaceae bacterium; assembly: GCA_029261435.1. Lineage (GTDB taxonomy): Bacteria > Nitrospinota > Nitrospinia > Nitrospinales > VA-1 > LS-NOB. The sequence continues at coordinate 1,630 of JAJDBI010000183.1, read as the reverse complement.
CATTACCCAAGGGACTTGGAATAGACCCACGGACGCCATGAAATTTCACATTGAACTTAGACATAAATTAATCAACCAAGTATCTGGTTTTTTTAGTGTTTTGGGTATAGCGGGTTATTATAACATTCCAAGGATAAATGTAAACATTTGTTTATCTGAACGTTACCCCATCAGAATCAATTCTGCCTCCGCCACCCCTTCCTGGGTACTTGCCACAAAAACCTCCAACTCCTTGCTAGATAAATTTAATATTTTCAATATGTTAGGGCTCATCGGGCAAATGTAAGGAGAAACCCCGTTACGGATATCGTGGTTATTGGCGATCTGATTAGCGCAATTTATGTACCGTGAAATTCCGCGGGAAGCTGCGCTCTCTGATAATGGGCCATGGTGTCTCCTTATCGATGACACTACTAGCTTTGAAACAGGCCACCATTTTTCAACAAAACGGGCTCCCAACTCAGGGTGTGAAATACCAAAAGCATCTAACTCCAGTTCTTCCAAACCTTTTTCTGAGTCATCAAGTTTTTTTATAAAAGCTTCGTACTCACCGGGAATTAAATAATCGAAAACCAAAATTCCCACATCGTGCATCAATCCAGAAAGGTAACTGGCTTCCAGCTCTTCCTTACTACCTCCCCCATGCAAAACGAGTGCTTTGGATAAATAAGCCACACCCAGAGAGTGTTTCCAGAAATCCATATGACTGAAAGATTTGGGTTTTTTAAACGCTTTAGGAAGCTCAAGGGTGTAGGCCAGGTCAAGAACCATTTTGAGCCCCAACCGCATGATGGCCGAATTCAGGTCGAGAACCTCATCGCGTCCACCCCCAAAAAGAACACTGTTGGAGAGCTTGATCAAACGCCCGGACAAAACGGGCTCCGTTTTGATCAATTCCGATATCTCCCGAATATCGGTTTCGGGATTACTAATCCTCCCCTCCAAACTAATTAGAACATCAGATAAAGGAGGAAGATCCCCTTTGGTTTCCAGCAACTTCAGGAGTTTGTCTTTCACAGAGTCACGTTTTAGTTGTTTTTAGAACCCTCGTAATACTGCCCTGTTGTGCTACTTAGCCTAATTTGACCAATGTTAAGCATTATCCACTTATTCCCTTATTCGTCAAGCCGTTATAGACATATTTCGGAACAGGCCGTTCACCTCAATCAGGAGAAAATGCACTATAAATTTATGTTGACCGGTAATGACTCAGCCCCTACAATGACGCACCAGAGAACGTGTGAGGCATCGCATTTAAATCCTTCAGAAATTTTCCAACGACTGGTTTCCTCGATTTACTAATTAACTGGCCATGCATAACTTCTGGGTTTAGTTTCAATAAATTGCAGGTCGATGAACATCATTTTATCGGGTAATAAACCGATTTTATCCATTTTTTTAAATCAGGGAGATGAACTCGCAATGAAGCGACTTCCCATTTTAGATACATTAGACAAAGACCTGGAAGAATCACAAAGAGAATTACAGGTGGATATTCCCAAAGCGATTTTGACAGCTCGCGAACATGGCGACCTGAGTGAAAATGCCGAGTTTAAAGCGGCAAAGGAACGACAGATGTTTCTTGAGTCGCGGATTTCTCTTTTGCAAAAGCGCATCAGCGACATCATGA
>JAJDBI010000182.1 GCA_029261435.1 Nitrospinaceae bacterium | reverse complement strand
GGATGATCCGCCCATGCTGATGAAGGGAAGAGTTAATCCCTTGGTTGGAAGAAGCCCTACAGCGACTCCCAGGTTTATAAAAGCTTGAAATCCGATTAAAAGAGTCAGGCCGGTTGCCAAATGAGTTCCAAATGGATCTTTCGCCCGATAAGCGGTGACGAAACCCCGCCAGATTAAAATTGAAAATAAAAGAATGATGGCTGTAGTCCCTAAAAACCCGAGCTCTTCTCCAATGACGGAGAAAATGAAATCCGTGTGAGCTTCGGGAAGATAAAAGAGTTTTTGATGGCTGGCTCCCAGACCGGCCCCCCAGTAGCCTCCTCGACCAAAAGCGTAAAAAGACTGAATGGCTTGAAACCCGGCATCCGAAGGGTCCTGCCAGGGGTCGAGAAAAGCGATGATTCTTCGGGTGCGGTATTCCGCGCTCATGATTGCCGAGACAATGAAAGGGATCAGCGCAAGTACGGAAAAAAAGAGGAATTTTTTTCTCAGTCCAGCGATAAAAAGCATTGTGAAAGTGACCATGCATATGATCATGGCAGTGCCAAAGTCGGGCTGAAACAGAATCGGGATGAAAAAGAAACCGAGCACAATCAGGTTGGGAAGATAGCCGTAAGCGAAGTTTCTTAACTTGTCCGCCCGTTTGACCAGAGACTTGGCGATAAAAAGAACAAGGGCAAACTTGGCCAGCTCCGAAGGTTGAAATGAAAGTCCTCCAAGGGTCAGCCATCTTCGCGCCCCACCGACTTCCTTGCTGACTTCTGGAAACATGACTGCAAGCAAAAGCAGAAAAGTCGTCACCATGATGAGGTAGGTGTGCTGGTGCAATTTGTGGTAATCCAGGTTTTTGGTGACGAGCAGAGCCCCGGTTCCCAAAAGACACCAGACTACCTGACGCTTGAGGAAGTAATAGGAGTCGTTGTATTTTTCCATGGCATACACGGCGCTGGAACTGAAAACCATAACGATACCCACTAGAACCAGAACGGCTACGGTGATGCCCAACAAAGAATCTGAATGTTTTACCTGAGACGTTGCCAAAATCCATTACCCTTACAGGTTTTTAACGATAGTTTTAAAATGAGCTCCTCGGTCCATATAATCCTTGAACATGTCAAAGCTGGAACAGGCAGGAGAGAGAAGAACGATGTCCCCATCTTCTGCCTTTGCTCTAGCCAGGTTCACAGCCTCCTCCAAGGTTTCACTTTCTTCGTAACAGAAGGAGCCATTGAGAATTCCTTTAAATTTTTTGCGAGTCTCTCCGATCAAAACCAGGTGCTTAACTTTTTCTTTCATCAGAGGTTTCAGAGGAGAGAAATCTGTGTCCTTATCTTTTCCGCCGACGATGAGAATGATGGGCCGGTCAAAAGTGTTCAGTGATTTGCAAAGAGACCCCACATTGGTCCCCTTGGAGTCGTTGACAAAATCAACGCCATTCATGCTGCGAACCCATTCCAGACGATGCTCAAGGCTTGCGAAATTCTGTAAAGCGCTTTCAATCGCATTCTGAGGTATGTTGAGAAGCAAAGCAGTGGCGATAGCAGGGAGGATGTTCTCGACCTGCCATTGCATACCTCTGGACAGCGACTCAAGGGACAAGACTTTCATCTCGCTATTATTAAGTCGAGCGATGATCTTGTTGCCACGTAGAAAGACTCCTTTTTCTAGTTCGACCTGAGTGCTAAATAAAATGCGCTCTGCCGGACAGTCTTTTCCCAGATCGCGAGTATTGAGGTCATCCTGATTCAGTATTAAAAAGTCTTTCTGTGTTTGATGAGTGAAGACTTTTTTCTTCAACTCCACATAGCTTTCGAAATCTTTATGCCGATCCATATGGTCGGGGCTTATGTTTAGAATGATGGAGGCGACTGGGTGAAGTCCAGATGTGGCTTCCATTTGAAAACTAGATAGCTCAAGCACTCTGTAATCAGCATCACCTTGATCCAATAAGGAAATAAAGGGAGTTCCGAGATTCCCTCCTGCATGCACGATTTTTCCCGCTTGCGAAAAAATTTCAGCGATCAAGCTGGTGCAGGTGGATTTGCCATTAGTGCCGGTGATGGCAATGATTGGAACGGTATTGAATCTGTTTGCCAGCTCAATTTCACTGATAATTTCGACGCCCCTGCTACTGGTGTTTTCAAGAAAGGGTGAATGGATGTCCACTCCGGGACTCAACACCACACCTTCGGTGTCAGAAGGAGGTTCCGGGTTTTGAAAGCAAGTTTTCACATCCGCACACAATTGTTTCAAGGGCTCCAATAACTGTTCACGAGACTTACCATCTGTCACCGTGACATAAGCTCCTTTTCTGGAGAGAAAATTAGCCACAGCAACTCCTGTTTGACCAAGCCCGATCACCGATAAATTTTTGTTTTTAAGTTCCATCATTACCTTAGTTTCAAAGTGCTGAGACTGATCATGGCTAAAACAACAGCGACAATCCAAAACCGCACAATGACCTTGGGTTCAGACCAACCGAGTTGCTCAAAATGGTGATGCAGCGGAGCCATTTTGAAAAAACGTTTACCACCTGTGTATTTGAAATAACCGACCTGAATGATGACGGACAGTGCCTCGATCACAAAAATGCCACCAACAAGAATCAGTAGAAGCTCATGCTTGACGATCACCGCGATGGTGCCCAGCACCCCTCCTAAAGATAAGGACCCTACATCGCCCATAAATATTTGAGCGGGGTAGGAGTTGTACCAAAGAAAACCCAGGCTGGCTCCAAGAACGGCTGAACTGGCGATCGCAATTTCTCCTGCATCTTTGATGTGCTGAATGCGCAAGTATTCTGAAAAATTAAAATGACCGGAGATAT
>JAJDBI010000181.1 GCA_029261435.1 Nitrospinaceae bacterium | reverse complement strand
GGACTTTCTGAAATTGACCGGGCTCGAGACAGTATATATCACAAAAGAAATTATCCGTGTCAAACAGGCTGACTTTTTTCATCTTTTCGGGGCTGAACTCGAACGCATCCCGAACATTGACCACTTTCATTGTCATAGTGCTAGTTTCCGTTAAAGAGATTGGTTCATCATTTTCGGTCCACGACCCACACAGGTCCCGTTTCATTTCAGCAGACAAAAAACCTTAAACTTTCATAGAGTTAGAGATAATATCATAGAAGGTGAAGTAGACAAAAAAAAACCGACTCCCGCCTTAAATTCGTCCCTATTTTATTGACATCGTCATTACGATCCACTATTTTGAAAAACATCCGAGTACAGGGGTGGGAAACAGCCAGCACATTCCTGCATACACTTCAATATCATTCAAATTCGGGATGTAGCGCAGCCTGGTTAGCGCACTTGACTGGGGGTCAAGGGGTCGGAGGTTCAAATCCTCTCATCCCGATTACTTTTAAAGGGCTTGCAGACTTGTCTGTAAGCTCTTTTTTTATGTCTCTAAACTAAAGTTAATATCTTGATACTAAGCAGGGTGAGTAAAGAGGCGGGAATAAGTTTTCTAGAATTGAATGTTTTTCAATCTCTCTTGAGATGACACCCAAAACAATGGACCTGGGTTTGAGGTGTTTATCTTACGGTATCAATACCGACTTCCAGATCGTCGTCCCACCCATCTGGTAACAGTGAATTCAGGCCTTTGTCTCGCCGGGTTTGAGAAAGGTTTCTCATAAAATGAGCGTTACATTTAAGGCATATCCATCCTTCTCCTGAAAATATCCAGCACTCGTCCTCGACCCAGTCCCGCGCTTCTTCCTCGCTGTCGCACCATTCACCGTTCTCAACACAGTCCTCAGCGACTCGAGTATGACATACCACTGAAAATTGATTATTTCTTTCTACGTACAATACTGATTCCTCTTAATATATTAAATAATCCTGCCTTTAAGAATATAATAAAAAAATATACTTGCCTATCAAAATCTACCTGGGTGAATGCATTGAACTCTATCCAGCATAGGCTAAAAGTTTTGACTGGCAAATACTTTCTGTGCCGGATCCTGCCTGTAGAAACCCTGTAAAACCTGATAAAGTTTTGGATGATGGAGTTTCATGTGTTTGGGTTTACAAAAAAAATATTCCGTCACCACCGCGAAAAATTCAGCTTCATCCGTTGCAGCATAACTATCAAAAAAAGTAGATTTTCCTTGTTTCACCTTGGCACATAACTCTAGATACTCTCTGGAACATACTTCACTCCATCGCTGATAGTCCTCTGGAGTTGTTAGAAATGGAGTGCCATCAGCACTTCCATCGAGCATGTCCAGTTTATGAGCAAATTCGTGATAGACAACATTATGACCGTGTTCAGGATGACGAGTTTCTTTATTCACCACATCCCATACGAGTATTACCGGGCCGCGATGATGGGCTTCACCTAGAATTGGTATCGGACCACGCACAGGGGTAGTGCGAACTTCAAAAAAACCTGTTGAACTCTCAGGAGAAAGAATTGTTGTTGGATAAACATAGATGGATTCCACGTTGCGGTAATGATCGTCTGGCAATTCAAGTATCATCAAACAGGCATGGGCGGCTATAACAACGCGAATTTCATCAGTCAATTCAAGGTCATCGCACCCCAACCAATATTTTTCGGCAATAAAGATTTGAATGAGATCTTGTAAGCGCTTTCTTTCTTCATTATTGAGGTGCTGATAATATTGAATATTATTTTGAATGTATCTCTCCCACTTGCCTGGGAAAGGAACAGCCAATATTTTTTTCCGTCGATAATCACGAATCCAATTCCACATAAAGTTTCAGGGGATTGAGTAAAGGTGGGGTACCGTCGACAAAACCATAAATGAAAAACGCGTCGAACATTCCAACGCGTTTTTCTCTCTTTATTTGGACCATTTCTTTGCTTAACGGGACCGTTCACAATTAAATGCGAACTCATAAATTTACCCTGCTAACCTTATTAGGTGGGCTCTCAGCTTCCATACAGACCTCCTTGTTAAGCTGGGTCTCAAATCCCCTTACGACGATAATATAATTCCTCAACAAAGAGCTCGCCACTAAAATACTGAACCTATTGTAAAAAAGGGCTGAGCCAATGATCTAGTGATTCGCCATCATATCAACCTGTCATTTCCGGAAAATAACTATCTGGATAGGGCTCAAATATCAAACTGTCTAAAATGTATGATTGATAAGACTTGGCTTTTTTAGCCAGAAACTTGAGAGGAGTGCTTAAATACAATAGAATTTGTCTTTTGATTTACTCCTTCAACATGGTTTTCCCTGGCCTCCAGATTTCTCATACCCTCTTGAAAAAAAGCAAGCAAGCTTCCAATGATGAGGCCTGCGATTAGCCCTGTGAAAATGAATATGCCTTTTTTGTTTGGGATGGGTTTATTGGAAGCAATGCTGGGTTGATCAATAACAATAACGTTGGGGGTTTTCAAGTTTTTGAAAGACACCCACGCCCTTAATTCCTTATCCAGACTCTTTACCCTGGCATTATCACTCAATTCATCTGATTTACTAGCATTTTTCAGGCTCACTGTTTTAATAGCCTTATTCAGGCTCTCTACTTTAATAGTATTATTAATGTTCGCCATCTTAATATCTTCAATCAGCTTTGCTCTCTCAATACCATCACTATTTTTGGCCTTCGACTTCATTACTTTCAACTCTTCTTCAAGAATTCTAGCTCCATATAAAAACCACCTTGGAGCATTGTTGAGAGGTTGGTCTGATTTGAAGTTATTTTCCTCTATATTCATGCTTCGAGCCAAGGCTAATTCTTTTGTCAATCGTCTAATTTCTTTTTCACGATTAATCTTTCCCTGTAAGACTTGTTGTTCAAGGTTTATCTTTTTCTGCAAAAAGTTTTTCTTTACTTGCAAGACTTGTTGTTCAAGGTTTATCTTTTCTTGCAGGTATTTTTTGTTTTCCTGTGAGAGAAGAATTGCTTTCTCGGATGAAATATTTTTCAGGCGTTGATCAATAGCATTGGAGAGGTGTTCCTCGATAGGGATCGCTTTTATTCCCGTTTTCACCAAAGCGTTAAAAAACTCCGCCATGGCTTCAGGCTTTGCCCCTGTCATTTCCAATGATAAAGGCTTGTCAAATTGCACATCTTGATTTCCTGAGATACCTGTCAGGGTTATCGATTTATTTATTTCCAGCACCAACGCGTCTGACTTAACTGAACCGTTCGGATTGTCAACAAACCTCTCTAGAAAGTTCCCCCTATCAAACACTTCTCGTTGAAAGTTATATGATTGGATCTTCACAAGAAATTGTTGATAAAGAGACTTTTTGGTTTCTTTAACAATATTTTGGAATTCAGCAGTGCTTTTTGTCAATAATTCTTTAGGTGTAATAATTTCCTGAGGCATTAAAAAACTAATTGTGGCTTTATACAGAGGGGTAATCGATAGTGCATAACCACCGGAAAGAATAGTGAAAATAATTGCAACAGAAAGTATAAGTCTCTTTCTATTCACCAAACAGGCCAATAAAGCCAAAACATTTATTTCGTCATTGGGGGTTTCTTTAAATCTAATGCCCAGGTCATTCTGAGCTGGATCAATCTGGATAGGTGAACTTTTGGGAGCATTCATGAGTTAGCCCTAACGAAAACTGAATTTAGAAAGTTTTTGTGACTTTTACTGCCATTATTGGCTTCAATTTTTCAAACAAATTGCTTTCGCTTAAAACTTGAAACCTAATCTTGTATTTTATGGCTTATCTTCCATATCGGACGAAATACTCAGTTCTTAAGTAACGTAATAACAATAATTTTAAAAAAATTCAGCGGAGGGTAGGACTTTTAAATTTTCCCCAATTATTCCCGGACAAATCTTATTGCACCGATGACCGGATCGGGCTATATTTTCTTTTCTTTAGTATCGACGTTGCTGTGAGACACTCTATATCGGTGGGAGATATTCACCTGTTTCAACACCCAAGTAAGACCAGCACATGATCTAATGATGGTCCTGTTTTATGGCAACTTGCGGTTGTTCCCCTCGTTAACCGCTTTTAAAAGGCTGGATCGCAAACAAACTCCAATTGAAGAGAATAGAGAAGAAAGGATAAGGACTTGCCCACTCAAAAATCAATCCACCCGGAGCAGCTCTTGTTAAGATTTCAAAATGACTGAAGAGCCAGACAATCCAAACGCTAAAAGATATAAAACCGAGCTGATAGTCATCATTGTATTGATGACTATTGTTGCTGCATTTATTGTGAGGCAGATACTACCAAGGTTATAAAAATTCCTAAATTCACTCTTACACACCTCTCTTAATGAAGCTAATACACTCGTCAGAAGATTTTTGTCCTTAATTTTGGTTTAGGTATCTGTATATCCAGAGAAACATCCGACCAATTACAATCATCTGCCTGCTCTTCTAACTTTTGATGCAGCCCCAGAATACTTATTCCATTTTTTTCATACTCTTTTAACTCTTCTTTCGAGACTATAAAAAAACTACTCTCGGTTTTTTCTACGGGAAGAAGCAAATTCCCTTCCTTATTAAATTCTCCATAGGACTCACATCGACTGATTAACTGCTTAATGTTGCTCACACTTCTTGTAATATTATTTCTAGAAATCATAGCGTCTCAAAATCCTCAAAAGGTCAAACCCTTTTTTGATTACAGGTTTTGTTTTAAAATGAGGTATCTCCTCGAAATAAATCCAGCTTCTTTTTAAGCCAACCTATTATTGGGAAAAGCAGAAATGCTAAAATAGCGATAGGGAACTTGTATTTGGAAAAAAAACCTTCTTCTACACGCAAACCTGTTAACGACTCGATCAATTGTGGTAAATCATCTGCAGTGAAGTAGATGATGGCGTAGGCCAAAACCAGCGACAAAATCATGACGATATTTTTATTAATAAAGTTCATTATTCCTGTGGTTTCTGAAGTTTTTTTTCAAAGACACGACTTTTCATTTCGACCATGACCCAACCTGCGCAGGAATTGATCCATTTCAAATCATTGCTTCTTCTTGTTGAATCCTTATCTTTACTGCTCACCCGTAGTTCATTCAGGTCACTCAGCAACTGAACCAGTTCAGAATCGAGCATTTTCTGGGGACTGTGTTCATCTTCATTACATAAATCTTCCAATTTCAAATTATTTGTATAGTTTATTGCTGTGTATGAAAATGCCGCCGTCATAAAAACCATTGACCATAAAACTGCACCAGAAAATTTTACTACTCTATCCATTTATGCAAAATTTTTGGTGAAAGGTTTTGTTTTTCTCCAACCATACAATATCGCCTGGAGCATTTGCTCCCAACTTTCCAATGCCTGACGTATCTCGGGATCATGAGAACTGGCCACTGCTCCTTGATTCTGGACTTTTGCTATATGGGCTTCATCCACTCCTGCCCCTGTCATCAGGGCCGCTGCCGTACGCCTCAAGTCATTGGGAACGAATTGACCAACCTTAAAAATATCTACATAGGCTGATTTAAGCTGGGTTTTATTTTCAGAGTTGTTTTTGATTGCAAGACTCACAGCTCGGGGTGCTATATGCTTATCCTTACCAGAAGGGAACACCCAGCCATGCTTTCTCGTCTGCCCCAAAATCTCGATCACCATAGGCGTCAAATAGACTTGATGGTTTTTCTTGTTTTTAGTTCGCGTTCCGGGGATAGTCCACCATTTCTCGCGCAAATTGAACTCTTCCCATTTGGCCCCAGCCACTTCTCCATTTCGCTGGCCGGTTAATAGTAATATCTTCAAAATCGACCTCATCGCTTCAGACATTTTTGCTTTTTCCAATCCAAACCAAATTTTCCTTATTTCATCTGCTTTAAGAATTCTTGCTTTTGGAGCATATCTATTCAAAACCTCGATATCTGAACATGGGCTGGTCTCAATAATGCTTCGATTTACAGCAAAGGAAAACATTGATTGCAATACTTTAAGAGTCTTATTTGGCATTCCGCCTGACTTACCGATCCGTTCCAGCAGTTTAGTCACATCCTGTTTTGTAATATCAGACATTGGCAAATATTTCCATTTAGGAAGAACTTCTTTATTGAGCATTCGCAAATCTTCATGCCAGGACATTTTTCTTGGCTTGGCGTAGGACTCGATATACTCATCAATCAATCCCTTTACGGTATTGGTGTCTCTTACCTGGCTTTTGCCTGATGTACCCACCCTGCCCTCAAAGGAAATGTTATTATCAATCTTTCAGACTATATCCAAAAACCTATCGGTGCATACTAATTGAAATACGTCTCAGGGGCAAGAAACCGCATGAGCATAATATTTTCAGCATGACAAAAATACCCAAAGAAATTCTGAAAAACGTTTTCGGCTTTGATTCATTTAAAACCCTGCAAGGTGAAATCATTGACCATGCGATTGCAGGCGGTGATGCTCTGATATTGATGCCAACAGGTGGAGGCAAATCTCTCTGTTATCAGATTCCTGCATTGTGCAGAGAGGGTGTGGGTGTGGTTGTATCTCCATTAATTGCCTTAATGCGAGATCAGGTAGAAGCACTCAACCAGTTGGGAGTTCGAGCAGAAGTTCTAAACTCGTCACTCACGCAGGCACAGATAAGGGAAGTCGAACAGAAACTGTTAAAGGGTTTGCTCGATTTGGTCTATGTGTCGCCGGAAAAACTACTCACTGAGGGATTCCTTAACCAATTGAGCCAATGCAAATTGAGTTTATTTGCCATTGACGAAGCGCATTGTGTTTCACAATGGGGTCATGACTTTCGACCCGAATACCTTAAATTGAGCGTCTTAAAAAGCCGATTTGCAAACATTCCTCGACTGGCATTGACAGCAACGGCTGATGGCCCAACCCGCAACGATATTATCGAGCGTTTAGAGTTAAAGGAAGGACGTTTATTTGTTTCGGGTTTTGACAGACCAAATATCAAGTACAGAATCGTCTCCAAAGACAATTCCAAGCACAAACTCATAAAATTTATTGAAGATAATCATGTGGGAGATTCAGGAATAGTTTATTGCCTGTCAAGAGCGCGAGTTGAAGCCACCTCTAAATGGCTCATGGAGGAAGGATTTAAGTCTTTGCATTATCATGCCGGAATGGATAAATCTCATCGTCAAGCGAACCAGGATAAATTCCTGAAAGAAGAAGGCATCATTATGGTCGCAACCATCGCCTTTGGTATGGGAATCGACAAGCCCGATGTCCGCTTTGTCGCTCATCTGGATCTACCTAAAAGTTTGGAGTCCTATTACCAGGAAACCGGACGCGCTGGACGGGACGGGCTTAAATCTTCCGCCTGGCTCGCTTATGGACTGGAGGATGTCGCCAAAATCAGCAATTTCATTGAATCGTCCAATGCGCAAGAAAGCCAAAAGAGAATTGAACGGCAAAAACTGGATGCCCTGCTTGGTTATTGTGAAACCACTCGATGCCGTCGCCAGGTTCTGCTTGAATACTTTGATGAAAAGTTACCTGACCCATGTGGTAACTGCGATACCTGCCTGGAACCCGTAAAATGCTTTGACGCTACAGTGGCAACTCAGAAAGCCCTTTCATGTGTATATAGAACAGAAGAACGTTTCGGAGCAAGTTATGTCATCGATGTCTTACTGGGGAACGATACCGAAAGAATCACCAGTTTTGGTCATCACAAAGTTTCAACCTTCGGCGTTGGAAAAGAATACTCCAGAGATCAATGGCGTTCCATTTTCCGTCAACTTGTAGCAAAAAGATTGTTACTCGTTGATATCGAGGGTCATGGTGGTTATCGCCTGGGAGAGAACTGCAAACCCATATTCCGTGGTGAAGAAACAGTGTTATTGAGGGAAGAAAGTTTTAGTAAAAAGACAGGCCGCTCTAAAGATAAAAAATCAAAAAAACAAAGGGCTCATGCAATGCTCAGCAATAAAGAGGATGAGACTCTTTTCCAGGCTTTACGTGCCCACCGCACGGAGTTAGCGAGCGAACAAAAGGTTCCTCCATTTGTTATTTTTCACGACAGCACATTATTGGAAATGGCTCAGACAAGACCAACAACAATGGCAGGCTTTGGTCAGATGTCTGGAGTAGGTAAAGCCAAGTTAGAGCGTTATGCTGATAGTTTTTTAGCGGTGATTAAAAATTCTCCCTGGCAAGCGTGAGTACATTTCTGCCGCCTTGATGTTTTTTCCACCAACAATCACAACTCTTTCTGTTACCCCTGCCTTATGCTAAGATTAGCCTTAAAACATCCAACTAAAAAACTTAGAGGAGAGCCATGAAAGTCAAAGAGCTTATGTCCAAAAAGTTGACCACCGTTAGCCCGAATGACAAGTTGGACAGAGTATTCTTTCTCTATAATTTTGAGAACTTTCGTCACTTGCCCGTAGTGGAAAAAAACAAGCTGGTCGGCATCCTCTCAGATCGAGACCTGAAAAAAATTCTCGGACCTAAAAAAACCATTGTTGAAAATCCAGATGGAACCACTGTTCAGCTTTCAACCCGCAGGGTTAAAAATATCATGCGACGCAATGTTATGACCATCGAGCCGGAACAGCGAGCCGCCGATGCCGCTGCGATCATGGCTAAAAAGAAAATTGGTGCTTTGCCAGTCGTCCATAAAAATAAACTGATCGGCATCATAACAGCTACTGACATTCTCAAAGCTTTTGTGAAACTCAGAAACGATCTGGATAAAATTTGAAGGGATAATTTTCATGAGAAACTGGTTCATGCTATCACTCATCGGACTCGACCAGCCCAGCATTGTTGCTCGCCTGAGTGCAGGGCTCTGCAAGAATGGCTGTAACCTGGGCGACTCTTCCATGGTCCGTCTGGGAAAATATTTCACCATCATGTTGATGGTTGAACACAGCGCGGGGAAAGACTCGTTGGAATCCATCATCGCTTCCATTTGTGATCCTCTGCAACTCAATGCTCATCTGGTTCCCCTGGAGGATGACAACACCCAGCACCATTGCGAGCCGGATGTAAGAATCAGCCTGTTTGCTGAAGATCGTATGGGAATCGTCGAAGATGCCACCACGCCCCTGGCACAGGCTGGACTGAATATCCTGCACCTCGAATCCAATATCGGGGATGCTGAAGAGTCAGGCACCTATTACATCCATCTCGAGGGCACTGTTTCAAACGGATTGGACGCGCTTTACGCAATTCTGGAGAAACTGGAAAAAGAAAAGGGCATCAAGTCTCAATTGATCCCCATCAACGCTCAAATAACTTGATTATTTTTTCAGGCAGGTACGGTGTGATTAAACCAGAGTATCGGCACCGCCACCGATAACAAGCTTCCCGTCTTCTTCGAGTTTCTTACAAACGGCAATAACTTTCTGCTGGGCTTTTTCTACTTCACTGATTTTCGTCGGTCCAAGGGATTCAAGGTCTTCCTTCAACATCAACGCCGCACGTTCCGACATATTGGTGAACAGTTTTTCTTTCAACTCATCGGTAGCCGTTTTCAATCCAATCAACAGATCTTCCTGATTGATCTCTTTCATGATGAGCTGGATGCCGTTGTCATCAATTTTCAGAATATCTTCGAAAGTGAAACGCAGGTTGCGAATTTCATTAGCGAGATCCGGGTCCACCTCATCCATGGCTGTCAAAATAGACGTTTCAGTCGTCCTGTCTAATGAGCCCATGACTTCTGCGGCAATTTCAACACCGCCCAGTTTATTACCCGAAACCGCACCTGATGTCCGGAACTCCGTCTGCAAAGCTTCATCAAGCTCACGGATAACACTCGGCGCAACACGCTCCAGCGTCGCCAGACGGTGTACGATCTCCATCCGGTTCTCTTCCGGTAATTCACGAATCGTTAAACTGGCGACCGGTGGTTCCAGATGCGCCAAAATAATCGCGGCGGTTTGAGGGTGTTCGTTAACGATGAAAGAGGAAATAACTTTAGGGTCCAGCATGCGAACCGTTTCCAGTCCACCACCCATTTCTTCACCCGGCGTGGTGATATTGTTGAGAATTTCTGTAGCCTTGGCAGGATCAAGAGCCTGCATGAGAGCCGTTTTCAGGAAATCCATTCCGGCAATACCCAGCCCACCCGTTCCAGACTCGACCATCTCATAAAATTCTTTATTGATACTGTCCATGACACTCATATCCACATCACCCAGAGCAGACATGTAGTTACCAATATTCTGAATTTCACGCTCGTCCAGATTAGCCAGAACCTGGGCGGCAATATCCTCTCCCAGGGTCATCAACAAAACAGCGGCTTTTTCGGGTCCGGTTAAATTTCTTGCCATAACCTATTGATTCTTAAAGGGTGAATTAAAACTAATCTTTATAATATTACTCCGACAGGCTGACTTGTCAAGCCCAAACACCAAGAAAAACCGCGAGATAAATGCGATTTGTCGGTGTTACCATTTATCCCGTATAATTCGGCGGAATACGGGTCAAACTTTAGGAGAGGCATGAACTTGAAAATTGCAGATTTTTTCGTCGGGGCATTTTCCGGCGCTCTGGTAGCTACGGTGGTTTCTTATATCTCTCCGCCTTTCATGCCCATGCTTCTAGGTGGCCTGATCGGGATGCTTCTGGTCATACCCATGAAAATCGCCCTCATGCCGCTTTTCGGTGCTTTCGAAGTGATGATCCCCCTGGCCATTATAGGTATGACAGTGGGAATGGGTGCCGGTATGTTATCGTTCGCCTCAGTTTCCAGCAATATTGTCATCGCCTCAGGGGCACTGACCGGACTCTTAGTCGCCACTATCATCTACTTTTCCAACAAACGCTATACAACACAATGAGCAAACAATCCTACGATGGCACTGCCCGTTATTTTGATTATTTCGCCACGGGTGATATGCGCCGATGGAGTCCCAGTCAACGTGCCCTGTTCAAAAACCTCAAGGGAAAAGTACTCTATATCGGAATAGGAACCGGGCAGGAAATTGTCAATTTTCCGGAAGGACTCAACATCACCGCCGCAGATCTGAGCTTTGAAATGCTCAAGCGGTCCAACCAGCGTGTCGAAAACTATCCCGGAAAAATCAACAGATGCCAGATGGATGCAGAAGTTACAGGTTTCGCCGATAACACTTTCGATACCATAGTGACCGTTTGCGTCCTCTGCACCGTAAAACAACCCGTGAACTGTTTACAGGAACTGAAACGCGTGCTGAAACCCGATGGGCAACTGGTGATGTTCGAACATGTGCTGAGCAAAAACCCGGTCTACGGCCTCCCCCTGAAAATGATGTCATACATCACTGAATACCTGCAGGGAACCTACCTCGACCGCAACACCATCGCCAATGTCGAACGGGCAGGATTCAAAATTCACTCGCACAAAAATGTTTATCTCGATATCGTTAAGGCACTAATAGCGAGGCCAGCATGATACTCGGACTCGAAGACATACCCGGAGGCACACCCTTCGTTGCCTTCCTCATCTGGCTGGCTTTGTCGGGGTTGTATTACCTCGTCTGCTACCTCGCCGTGCTCAATGTGCTCGACGACCAGACCCATAACAGCCTGTTGAAAATCCCCCTCATGCTCGCCGCCGCCATCCCATCAGCAGGACTGATGGCCGTGTTCCACTACAAACCCTTCGCTCTCGGTGCACTCATGTGCGTGATGAACTTCTACCGCATCCGCACCATGCAGACTTCAGAAAAATGGAAAGACGTTAAAATCAATCCCACCCTCTTCTACCTCGCCAGCTACAGCTATATCTTCACACTGATAGCATTGGCCATCTATTTCCCCACTTTGGACATCGGTGAATAACTACCAGGGCCACCACTGGCGTGAGGGCAACTAAAAGCAAACCTCCCCAATGACAAGGTGGACGTAATAACCTTCTTAAAACTTCGTGCCCCACAGAGGTATGTCCAAGGATCTCGATTTTGGTGAGTGATTCTATAGACTGCGGGGGCACCCCGCCTTGACAAACGGGGAAATTTTTATTAAAAAATACGTGAAAATTTCCGGTGGCCTGTAGTTCTTTAAAGTACTACAGGCCCGTTTTATGTCTGGACGCGATGAAAGGAACGTCCAGCAAAGAAGGGAGAGTCTGCAAATGTTGAACAGGTTTATGAATGGGGATTTTTTCAACTTCAAATCATCCCAAAGCCAGAAGGATCACCCTGTCCTTCAGGACAAAATCAAACATTACCTGAAAGAAACCGGGCGACGCCACCCCGTCTTAAAAGACCAGTCCCTGCCCTCCATCCTCAGATACAAAGCTCTGCAAATCGTCACCGCGCCTTTCATCTACCTTTGCTTCCTCCCAACCCTTGCCATGGATCTCATCATCACCCTTTACCAAAA
The DNA here is from genome assembly GCA_029261435.1 of Nitrospinaceae bacterium. Classification (GTDB taxonomy): domain Bacteria; phylum Nitrospinota; class Nitrospinia; order Nitrospinales; family VA-1; genus LS-NOB. The sequence continues at coordinate 10,213 of JAJDBI010000181.1, read as the reverse complement.
GGTCTGCTTTCCCTTATATGGAATCCCTCTGGTAACAAGAAGCGATTACGTGATCATCGACCGGCATAAACTGAAATACCTGAACCTGTCAAAAAAAATCAATTGTGTTTATTGCGGTTACTTTACCGGGGTGATTTCCTACGCTCAGGAAGTGGCAGGAAGGTCAGAGCAATACTGGTGCCCGGTGAAACACGCCGCGAAAATGAAGAACACACATAACCGATACATAAACTTCTTTGACTACGGCGATGCCAAAGGCTATCAGGAAGGCTTCATAAATATCCGCAAATTCAACGACCAGCCTGATACCAAGAAAAACCAACCTGACCCCCAAACAGAACGCTGGACTCAAACCAGCTCATACCCACCCGCCACCCGTCGCGAATCCACTACTAGGCGTAGGGCCAACTAAAAACCACCACCACTCGGCGTAGGGCCAGCTAAAAATCTCCTCCGCACTCGGACTGATGTCATGCTGTAACAATATTGTGACTCTGACCCAAAACCCCCATTTAAAGCCATGAAAGGGCATAATTTGCCCTCATTTCCACAGGAATCCACCTATAACTGATTGTTTTTTAATTAGTTATTGACAATTTTTCCAACCCGGACTATATTATTTTCAGTTCAGTCAATATAACTAATTGATTCTTATAGGTTTATCTATGATTCTCCATATATTTGAATGCACAGAATGTCAACGCCAGCAAAAGCATGTCACCTCTACCCCCACTCCTCTGGGGCTTTCCTATATGTCCGAGTGCGCCACCTGCAACAAGATGCGGACTTATAAATTTGTTCGTGAAGGAAACCGAAAAGAAGACTGGTACTCAAATATCCTGCGGCAAGTGAACCGGAAACAGAAAGAGAACCAAAAACCCTACACGAATAAAAGAAAAACCGACCGCACCGACGACGATCAGGCCGATCGCGTTGCCATATAACCACCAGCGTGACGCTGGACTCTATGTTTACCCCCTTCTGTGATATCTCAATCAACGTAAAGTTGCGATCTTAGTTTGGATCAGGGATAATCTTCTTGCGACAGGTTTCTGTTTTTTTACTAGCTGCGGAGCTTCTCCGCCGATTTTGTTATTCACTGGAAGCGGGCCCCGCCCGCCGCCTCGCTAAGGAGAGACTCAATGAAATCAAAAAAGTTTGGACTGGCAGCTCTGGCAGCGTTCGGATTTGTGTTCGTGTTTGAGTTTGTCGTGCACGGTGTTTTACTGAAAGACATGTATAAAGAAACAGCGCATCTATGGCGCGCTGAAGAAGACAGTAAAATGCAGTTCATCATGCTGGGGCAGATCGTTTATGCACTCGTCACCGCATTCATGTTCACTAAAATTTGCGATACAGAATTTTTCAAGAATAACGGAATGCGATACGGTCTATTACTAGGCCTGCTGTTAGCCTCCCCCGCCATCGCCTCCTATTGCTATATGCCCGTCCCCATGGCGTTATGGTTATCATGGGTCGCCACAGAAATCGTTAAAGGCCTCGGCACAGGCATTGCTATAGCATTGGTTTACACCACAGATCTTGGGACCGGCACTGCATAACCCATCAAACAATCGGCCCCCGCAAACGCAATGCTGTCTGGCTTTCATATTTAAGGTTCAATGATCCATAAACCTGAACTCACCTTCGCTCGATTGACAGACATTTCTCCAGACAAGATCATTGCCCATATGTCTGACGCCCGCGTTGCAGAGCACATGCCCCTCCTCACATCCAAATGGGACCGAAATGCAGTCGCCGAATTCGTTGCAGCTAAAGAAGAGTGCTGGCGTCGCGATGGGCTGGGTCATTGGGCAATCCTCTGTAACGACACCTATGCCGGATGGGGTGGGTTCCAGAAAGAAGGCGACGAGTGGGATTACGGATTGGTCCTCAAGCCAGAATTCTTTGGCCTGGGTGCGCCTATCTCAAAGAAGGCCATGGAGTTTGCTGTAGCCGATGAAAATATTCCTTTCGTGACTTTCCTGTTGCCAACATCACGTAAGAAACTCAAAGGACTAGAAAGGCTTGGTGCCCGATTTGTCGGAGAGACCGAATACGGTGGCGCCCAATTTCTTAAATATCGCCTGGATACCCAATAACTTGTTCGACCCCAGCGGAATATCTGCTTTTGACCGAATAGGAAATTCAATATGAGTTCATTCACGGAGCTACTTACAAAGGTCGAGACAAAAGCCATCGACAAAATGAGGGAGATCATCACCACAACCGATCCAACGGTGAGTGAATCCATTGGCAAAATCATGTCTCAGGAGGGCTGCTATATTTATAAGCAGGAAGGAGTTTTCAAGTACGGTCTGGCTAAAACCAAAAACCACTTTTCATTCCATTCCATGGTGATGTATGCCAATGCAGAAATACGAGAAATCATCAGCACCAGTGACGCTAAACTAAAACTGCAAAAAGGCTGTGTGAACTTCACCCATGTCGAAGACTTTCCCATCAAATTATTCATGAAAGTTATGAAACAATCCGCCACCACAGATTTCTCCCCGATTCTCGTACACTACAAAAATAAGGAGAAAAAATGATCCAACGAACCATGTATGTTCTGGCAGTGCAGGACCTGCAAAAGTCTTTGGAGTACTATCGTGATGTTCTCGGGTTCGCGATCAGAGAGATTGGCGACGATGGCTGGCGCATATTCGAACGTGACGGTTGCCGGATAATGGCAGGTCATTGTCCCGACTCAACACCCGCTCATGATCTGGGAGATCACTCGTACTTTGCCTACCTGGTTGTCGATAATGCAGATGAGTTTTACAAGGAAGTCGTGGCAAACGGCGCAGAGCTGATCAAAGAGATTAAAAGCGAGCCATGGGGGATGCGGGAATTCGGCTTGCGAACCAACGACGGTCATCGAATCATGATAGGACAAGAGCAAAAATAAAAGGCGAGGTGGAAAAATTATTTCATCAATTGGTTGAACTTGAAATCATTGAAGAAAATATTTTTGTCTTCAGAGTCTCCGATCTTTTCACCGGCTGTTTTTGCGAGCGCAAAAAACTTTTTTCCTTCCCCAGATCGTTTGCTTAAAAAGCTGGCGCGGGCGTTGGCTTCGTAGGCATAGGCCAAATCAAAATCCTGCATTTCTTTCGGATAACGTTTCGTCAACTCCAAGCACTTCCGAGCATATCGCAGGGAGTTGACGGCATCTTTAACCGCAGCATACACTCGGGATACCAGCCATAACCCACGCTGGTGATTCACCCGGCTACCCGCCTTCAACCAATGAAAATAAGACGCATGCGCAGCCTCGATCATCATCTCCTCTTCTTCAGCAGTGCGCCGCTTTTTCTCTAATAACTGCCACACCAACTGGTTGGTGGATTTGGCAAATAAAAGATGTTGAGAGTCGTCTTTTTTCATGAGTTATATTTTGATTTCCTGAAAATGCCGGAAACGTTACGCGTAAAGAGTTTGGCGAAAGGATATTTTATACGAAAAACAGTCGGAAATCACTGCTTACCACTAGGCGTACCCCTCCGGGGCATGATGTTAATGTTGGGGATATCACATGAGGCTGGCACTACATAGCCCGACAATCAATCGGAGCCATCAAGCGCAATACTATAGTTTTTCAGCTTTCATTGTCTCCGCGACGGATTTTAATTCGACGAGGGCACTGATAATGCCGGAAATTTCTGCGATGAAGAAGTTGGGGTCGGCGAGGCTTTCGGCTGCTTGAGCGATCACCTCTTCAACAGGGGGTGGAAACGTCTCATTACTCAGCCAAAAGAGCCGGTTCATCATGTCTAGCGAATCGCCTTCATTGCCCGTGCTTCTCATTGGGTCCAGCGTGCGTGTGGTATCCCCTCCTCTGCCTTTATGCCCTGAAAGGGTAATGGCGCCGAGTTCACCCAGCAAGCGGGCCAACGCTTCATCGACATCAGCGAGAACCAAACGCCCATCCCCTTCCGATGCTTTGACCAACTGGGTGAAGACGTGGATGAACCCACTGATGGACCCTGAATGCTTCAAGCACCCTTCCAGATAACACTCACTGATCCCCTGCTCTGTTTTTAGATTGTCTCCCTCCACTGGCCCTCCCCCATTTCATTTAAAGCCATGACAAGAATGATACTTATAACCATCATATTTTGCAAGCAAAATGATACCTATAACCCGTGGTATTAAAACCCTCATATTGGTCTAATCCCTAGTAGGACATTAAGAAATTACAGGACGCAAATGCCTATAAGGCTGGAGAAACAATTTGAAAAAGGACCCTAGAGTTCAATTTGGAAACCAAATACGAACTCTAAGAAAGAATAAAGGCTGGTCGCAGGAAAGACTCGCTTTGGAAGCAGATATGGACCGCTCCTACGTTGGAGGGGTTGAACAAGGAAGAAGAAATATAAGCCTGATCAATATCTATCGGTTGGCGAAGACCCTGAAAGTAAAACCTGGAAAATTACTGGAATAATTAACTTATTTTCACACCAACGAAAAACCAGCCAGAACAACTAATTTGCAATCAGTAGGTCGGCGGTTCAATTTCGCCCTCTGATTCCATTAATACAAGAGCACATGAAATTTCTCATAAGCCATTTTTACTTTAGTAGTCATATTGGAGGGCATATATAAGAGACAATTACCGAAAATTATTTGAATTAATTCCTACCAATACTTGAAATTTAGGACTTAGGGAGCAAAAGTAATTTTTTCGTTTGTAATTTGTATTGCTTTTTGTTCAAGTTGATAAGCCTCTGTACGTTTTTGATTTGCATCTAAAGCAAGCTGGTTGATCTTTTTTTGGATTGATTTGTCTTTTAAAAGGGGAAGGGGAGTTTTAGAAACCTGAATATCATCAATATGATCTTGGACCGACCCGAATATGAATTTTTTAAGAAGAGCTTGTCCATAAGTCGAGTTTAGAAATACACAAATAAATCCTGCTATATTTTTTTTGCTTACAATCCTAATTTGATCCTCGCTAGCGCAATACCCCTCCCAATGTTTAGGAACGAGAGCGACCTTCCCAATTGTTCCGCTTCGAGAAATAACTATCATGTTTTCTTTAAGGACAAGTTGATTCTTTATCCTTTCTTCATGTAAAGACAAGGAAAGATATTTATTAGTTAAAGGATCAAGCTCAAAAAGTTGTTTTCCACCAAAAAACTTAGCCCCTCGTCCCTCTTCAACATAAACCCGGCTGAATCGGCCTGGAAGAAATACTCTGCTACTAGCTTTAGGATCATCGATAGTGGTTATTTCTTCTACCCCATTCTTAAATTTAGATAGAATAAGTTTCACCAAAGGAACATGAAAAGATCCATCTAATCGATTTTCTAAATTAGATAAATTTATATTGAAATTTTTAACATTGAAGGAATTGTCAAAATATTTTGGCTTTAGATCATCAAAGGGTGGCAAACTAAGAGTCTTAATAAGGAGTTGATTTGCCTTATCCAATAAAATATTTGATTCATCTCGCAATTCAAATGAGCGCATAATCAATTCGTGCACTCGGTTTCTTAAACTTAAGGAAGGTTTGGGAATTTTAATCGAATCAAGATGTTCCGGTTCAATGTGGGAAACCACTGAGCCATATTCATTTGTAGTTAATAGAGTATTTCCTATTTTTGTTTTAAGGAAGGCGTAAAGAAATCCTGCATCGGTTTCAGTATTACAATTAATTCGTATTAAATCATGGCTGAAAATTTGATTATCTAAAGTTTTGCCAACAACTGTGCAATTCCCAATAGTTCCAGAACAGGTCAAAAGAATTTGGCCTTTTTTAACCCTTAATAGATTAATATCCGTTTTTGTAAGTTTTGATATAAAACCACTTGGCTTTGGAAAAACCTCTAATACTTGGGAGGGTTGAAAGATTGGGTATTCTGATTTAGAAACCCAAATTCTTTTAAATCGAGGACGGTGATAAGCTTTTGCTAAGCCATTAGCTCCACATAGAGTAACCTTTGGCCATTTACAATTACTAATCACTTTTCTGGCATACTTACCTTCTGTAAAAAAGCTGGCCTCAAGCCTCAAAGATTTTTCTAAAACCTCATTAAGTTTAGTTGAACACCAGCGCAGATCATTCTTGGCTAAATCATCAAAATCATATCCAGAAAGATTAGAGCTAAATATTAATGAATCTTTCACCATGAAAGACCCTCAAGTTTTTTCCATTTCGAAAAAACTAGGGGAACATCAGTAGTTTGATCGTCAATGACCTTCTTCTTTGATTCCGATTTCTCTGTAATATCAGGGACTAAAATTTCGTTCCCATGTTTATCCCTTTTGAAAACTGAATTGCCTCTTTTGTCATGACCAACCTTATCAACCATAGCCATAAAAATGGAGTAGTCCTTCATCACTCCATCCTTTTCTTCATGTTCGATATCTTTTAATTGTTTTTTCTGAAGAAAAAGTACTGATGTCTGTGTCCCATTTCTAGGTTGGAATGTGTCCACATGAAGGTCAACACTAGCTATTATCCGGGTATTTTTAATAAGCCAATGACGAATATATCCCAAACCAGGTGCTCCAAGAATGGCATCTGGTAAAACTATGCCCATTCTTCCTCCTGGTTTTAAAAATTGAAGGCAACGCTCAACAAATAATATTTCAGGGGGCACTGATCCTTGGAGTCTATTTGTGATTTGCCACGAACCTTCTAAATTTTTATCTTTTTCCCAAATATGACCTAAGTCAAATTGCTCTAAAATATGAGGGTCTTGAATTGGAATTTTGCTTCCAAATGGTGGATTAGTAATAATCAAATCAAATAAATCTATTGACTTATGGCTGGTCAATGAAGACTTTTCGATTTTTAGAACTTCCGCAATTTTCGTTTTAAAACTGTCCTCCCACTCATGAGGAGGCAAAAGAGAATCATTTTGAAGAATATTTCCGCTCCCGTCATTATTCATCACCATGTTCATTTTTGTAGCTTTAACAAGATCGGGGTTTAAGTCGAAGCCAAAGAAATAATTTGCTGCAATTTCTGCAATCTTTTCTTGGTAAACTTTAATTTGGCTATATTCCCATTTATCTTTTGATTTTTTAAATTCTTTAATTAATTGACTTTCTAATCCAGAAACCACTTTATTCATAGAAATAACAAGAAATCCCCCTGTTCCACATGTAGGATCTAAAATTTTTTCGTTTATCTTTGGACTGAGCATTTCTACCGCCATATGCATAACATTTCTGGGTGTGAAAAATTCTCCACGATCCCCTCGAAGATTTGCTCCTACTAACTCTTCATATGCTTTTCCTTTAATATCTATGTGGGTATTTAAAAAAGAATATTTTTGAAGTTCGCTAGAAATATATGCGAGGCTTCTCGGTTTTAATTTTATTTCATCATTAGGATCAAAAATTTTAGAATATTTTTTCTTAACTCTTTCAAATATTTTTGAAATTCGATTTTTTACAGTCAATTGCCCATCTGGAGATGTCTTTTCTTTTGACGTACTAAAGAATTCGAGGGGTTTAGGAATATTCCTTTCATCCTCTATTTTGCAGAAAATAACTTTTAAGAATTCAAAAAAAGCTGGTTGTTTTTGGAGTCCATCAGTAATGTATATATGGTTATGACAAGCTTTAAAAACGAAAAGAAGATTATCTTCTACTGCATTCTTAAGAGTATGGCGCTGAGGCCTATCAATGTCTTCAACAGAACAATCTGAGGAGGGGATGTCATTATAATCAACAAATTCAAGTTTTCCTTTTTTATTGACTATTTTTCGAAAAACTTCTTTCTGTTTTCCGTTTGTCCACATGCCCCATTCACAATTTGGACAAGCTGCCATGTAAGATTGAAGTTGCCCTATTCCATCCTTTTTAAGGTTGGGTCCAATTGACTCTTTTTTACATTCGATAATAATAGAAATATCTTCTTGGGAGAGATCTTGGGAATCTTTGTTGTATATAACAATGTCTACTCTGGGTTTTTTGGAACCAACCGCAATGGTTTTTTCAATCTGAATTTTTTCTTTTTCGTAACCATGTTCAATAACAAGTCTTTTTTCTATATTTTGGCGAACATATTCTTCTGGTGTGTCAGCTCGGAATTCACCATCTATGTAATCACAGATTTTTCCTTCGGGAATTATGATAATTTTCGGACTAATTTTATTTTGTTTAATCATTAAAGAGGCAAAATATGGGTAGGAGTTTCTGAACTTATATATCGAAGCTTTATAGCATAACAAGAAATTTTCCGGTAACATTTATGGGCATTCATATCTGAAAACACAATTTTTAGGCAGTTTGAAATGATGCAGATTATCCAGTTGATGGGTTAATAATGAGATTGGAAAATGAGGATGTTGACCTTTTTAAAATCTTTGAAAAACTTAACTTAGATGCTCATTAAGTACCCCAAATTGGTACTAAAGTGCGGTATTACCAGGGACGCACTTCTGCCTCTTTTGCCTTTTCCTAATCGGCCAAGAAAACCACTGATTGTCAATCACACTTCTTCCTCGAGTGCCTCTCCCTTCAACAGGCTCAAGATGACAGCAGAATAATCAAAGCACAAAGAGGCCTTCCTTTCATTCACACACTCGGCAAGTTATAATCCCCACCCTATTCTTCCCTATTATCTTTGGACCTTGAATGAGTTTAAATAATTCTATTGCTGTGATTGGTGGCGGTGCTGCGGGGTTTTTCTCGGCTATTTGTGCGGCGCAGTTGGCTCTTCAAAAAGGGTTTTCAGTTGATATCCAGATTTTTGAGGCGTCGGACCAAGTTCTCAAAAAAGTCCGGATTTCTGGCGGTGGTCGCTGCAATGTCACGCATCATTGTTTCGACGTTAAAATGTTCTGCAAAAACTATCCACGTGGCTCGCGTGAGTTGCTCTCGCCCATGCAACGGTTTCAGGCCAGCGACACGGTCGAGTGGTTTAAAAATGCCGGTGTGCAACTGGTAGCCGAGGCCGATGGCCGCATGTTCCCCGACACGAACAGTTCTGAAACGATCATCGATTGTTTTTTTAACCTGATCGAAAAACACAATATCAAACTCAACACCAACTGCCCGGTGAAAGCCATTGAGGTTGTATCGCCCAATGGTTCGCAAAAAAAGTTCAAACTAACGACTGGCAAAGGTCCCTTTGATGGCAAAAACACCGCAGATGCTGTTCTTGTGGCTACGGGCAGTGTTGCTGGGGGGTATCGGCTTGCTGAGTCTTTAGGGCATTCTATTACTGAAAGGGCGCCTTCTTTATTCAGCTTCATCATTCAGGATGATTTGATTGCCGGACTGGAAGGTTTGAGCTTTAAGGATGCTTCGCTCAAGCTCACATTGCCGGGAAAAGTGGGAAAGACAGGAAAAAATATTTTCAAGCAGAGGGGCCCTGTTTTGATCACGCATTGGGGTTTGAGTGGTCCTGCCATATTAAAGCTATCGGCCTGGGCGGCGCGTGAGATGAAGCAGTCTGCCTACACCGGAACTTTAACCATCAACTGGATGGGTGCAGAAAATTCGAATGAGGTAGAAAGTCGGTTGAACAAGATGAAGTCCGCAAACTTGAAAAGTTATTTAAAGAATGTTTACCCCGACACCCTGCCAAAACGGTTCTGGCTGAGTTTGCTGGACAAGTGTTCGATTGATCAGGACAAGCAATGGGCGCAGATCTCAAAAAAAGAGGTGGCGCAACTTTGTAATGTATTAGTCGCATCTCAATTGAACATCTCGGGACAAAATCGGTTTAAAGACGAGTTTGTAGAGTGTGGCGGGGTGGCGCTGCGAGAAATAGATTTCAAAAGCATGGAAAGTAAAATCTGCCCCGGACTCTATTTCGCCGGCGAAATACTGGATGTCGATGGCATTACCGGCGGCTTCAATTTTCAAAATGCCTGGACAACGGGATGGGTCGCCGCACAACACATGATGGGCTCTAATTCAGGAACAACATGAGGGTGCAATATTTAACCTTTGCCTACATGCCTTGAAGAGGTATCATTATCTATCTTATCAAGAGGAACAATATATGAAGGTTCATGTCTCAATAGAAGAGGACGAACAAGGTTATTTTGTTGCTGAAGTCCCTGCTTTGCCGGGATGTCTTTCTCAGGGCAAGACGCGAGAAGAAGCCATAGACAACATCAAAGAAGCCATTGAGGGTTGGCTGGAGGTGATGGAAATGAAAAACACCATTGACCCGGACAGGATGGTTGAGGTCTCGGTTTAGTGGGTGAAAAACTTCCGCTTTTTTCCGGTGCAGAAACAGTTA
>JAJDBI010000180.1 GCA_029261435.1 Nitrospinaceae bacterium | reverse complement strand
TAGTTCAGGGGCATCCAGGCCATATTGGCAATTCTGTCCCACTCGCTGATATTGAGGAGTTGGTCAAGAGGCTTGGGGGGTGTCTGCATAAAGGTTGCAGGGCCATCCAGGGCGACTAAAAGTGATAGACCCAAAACATTCAGGATAACTCCTGTAACGATATGCCGTCCCTTTTTGTTGGACTTGTTCAGAGGATCCCAGGAATAAACATAGATGTACATGACCACCGTTTCCAGAATAAACAGGGTGGGGTAAGCCACCATGAAAAGCGTCGGAAACGAGGAGATGAGATAGGTGATGAAGTCTTGATAGGCAACCAGCATAACGAAGAGGAAAAGTCCTCCTGTAAGTGCCGTGAAACTATAACAAATGCCGATGACTTTGGTGATTTCGTGCGCCAATCGTTCAAACTTGAAATCTGATTGGGCGAACATGATGCCATTTGAGATCAAGCCACCAACAGCTCCATTAACCACAGCAAGAATAATTCCAGAAACCTCGTAATGCTCGACAGGAGTCAAAGCCATGGAGAGCAGGGCTCCAAATACGGCACCCACAAAGGCCGATGCTCGGATATTCATCAAACGGTGGAAATAGTTCAGGAAGCTGACTATTAGAGCGCCGAAGGCACAGGCCCATAGGCCATACAAGACACCATGATGGATTCCGACTATGACTTCGCCGGTAATTCCAATAACAACCCCTATGAGAACTGCCAAAAACACGTTTGAGAGGATAATCGCTTTACGAACCCCCTGTGTCCGTCTGGCACCCATAACCTCCATAATGACCACGAACATTGGACATCCAAGAATGAAAGAGGCAAATAGTATATGTAGTTGAGCCGCTGCCCAGGTGAATTTGCGGTTGCTCATGCCCAGAAACGAATATTCTTCAAACTCGTGTTCTGCGGCAGGCCCAATATCTGTTAGATAGGAAAGATCTTCTTCCTCGGCTTCGCCTTCTCCCTCTTCTTCGACGCCACCTTCTTCATCTTCGTCTCCTTCATCCTCATCATCTTCGTCTTCTTCATCATCTTCCTCGGCGTAGGCCAGGGACTGAAAACTTAGACTGGTAAAGATAGAACTTGAAGAAGCGGGAAGGAAAGGGGTTAAGTGCCCTAGCATATAGACAAATATAAGGCAGATAAGGGATTTGAAAAAGGTGCTCTTGAAAGAACTTTGAGATTGATTCATCATCACTTAAATGAAAGGCCTGGAAAAGGCGGTAAGTACCCGTTTTCCAACAATGGAAAACCTAAGTTCTCTAATCTTTTAACCTGTTTTAAGGTTGAAAGGATTTAAAGAAAGTAGAGAAATATCATACGGGTTGGGTAAAGTCAAGGACTTTCAAAACTGTTGCTAACTAAAGGTTTGTCTGACTTTTTAAGCAAGAAAAATAAGGTGGGTTTTGAGTGGGGATTAGGAGAAAGGCGGAGCTATTCAGGTGTTGAACTATCCTCGTGTAAATCCTGAGGCATGATGAGAAGAGCAAACCCCATGGCTGTGCTGAATACAGAAAGTAAACCTACAAATATTTGTGGCCATTCGGACTGAATGTATTTCACGGACCAGACAAAAAGGAAACCGCCCAGAACCATGAGCCCCAAACCGCCTAATTTAATTTTCCAGTTGTTCACTCATCAGCTCCCACTGCAGCTTTTCTTTTACGGTCTATCAGAACCAGGTTGCGAACGTACACGATACTCCCCAGGCTTTGCCCGATAATGAATACGGGGTCTTGTCTGTGAATTGCGTAGGTTAAAAGCACGACAGCACCGCCAATACTGCAATACCAGAAGGCGAGAGGAATGGTGCTTTCCCCTTTTTTTTCGGAAACAATCCACTGGATAATAAATCGGGCACCAAAAAGAGCCTGCCCCACAAATCCAATGATCAGCCATTGGTTAGCTGTCATTCAATCCTCCTTGATAATATCATAATTAATCTGTCGATTTTTCATCCAACGGATAGCCATCAAATCCTGAAAAGAAGAAACCAAACGATTGCGAATATTGTATTTTGACTCTCCGTGAAGCCTTGGGTGGTGGCTGACTTTGACCTGAGTGACTCGAAACCCTTCCATTTTCATCAAGGTGGGGAAAAATCGATGCATTCCTTTAAATAGTTTGACATTGGCGAAGCATTCCCGGCGAAATGCCTTCAAGGAGCATCCTGTATCGGCGATTTCTTCCTCGCTTAATTTGTTTCTGACTGCGTTGCCTATTTTTGATGAGACTCTTTTGATCCATGGGTCATTTCTCTTGTGACGCCAGCCACACACCACATCATAGTCTTCCATCTCTTCAAGGAGTAGGGGGATGTCAGCAGGGTTGTTTTGCAAGTCGGCATCCAGTGTGACAAAAACTTTCCCTTTTGCGGCCTTGAATCCAGCTGCAAATGCGGCTGACTGTCCATGGTTGTGACCAAACTGGATGAGCCTGATGCGTGGGTTGTGCTTCTGCATGGATTCGATCATGTGAGCACTGCCATCGCTACTGCCATCATCGATCAAAATGATTTCATAACTCAGGTTCAGTCTTGCAAGTTCTGTCTCCAGCTTGTCTTCAAGGGGGATCAAGTTATCCCGCTCATTATAAACAGGGATAACAATGGACAGTTCAAGGTTTTGGTCGTCAGAATTATTCATGGGAATATTGAAAAAATGGTTTGATTAAGTCGCTCACCGTGGCAAGCCTCGCTGGGAGGGAATAAGACAATATCCATCAACGGTGTTCAACGAAAATAAGTCATACTAACACATGGAATACGACTTTTAGAGCAAAATGGATTTGAAAAAGTGTGATGATCAGGTTTTAGATTGATCATTGTAACAGCGGGGAGGGTTTCTGATTCTACAAACTGTCAGTCACTAACCTTGAAATACTGGTTCATCAGGGCTTCTTTTTTTTTCTCGTATTCAGTCTTATTGATAAGACCCACGTCCAAAAACTTTTTAAGAGTATCCAGTTTGCTTTTCAATTCCAATTTTTCGCTTTCAGATTGAGTGCTGTTTTTGGGGGACGGTTTGGTTGTCGGACGAGATTGAGATCGTTGCTTTGGAAATGGAAGATTTAGATTTGCGATAATCCTGTTTTTAACTGCTTTTTTGAAAGTACCGGATTGTAAACTTTGATATGTCTGACCCGGCATGCGAACCAATTTCCACGTGGGTTTCTTAATCCTCAATGGATCATTAGAGTAAACTTCATTATATATTTTTAAAAAATGCCAGTGGAGTTTTTTGCGAGTAGCAAAAACCCGTCCTTCGATGAGACCTTTGGACGATTGAAATTCAAAATTAAGAAATTTTGTCGTCTCTACTTTTTTTAGAGCCGTACTGAAAAGGGGGGCAAGATTTGCGGCTTCATCGCGAGAAAATACGGGTTTGGGTTTTCCCGGAGAGACGATTCTTTGATGCCAAAGGGATAGAAGGTGGTTCAGTACCTGTTTTTCTGAAAGTATTATCGGGTATATAAACTTGATGTTTTCTACATCGTCCAGAGCGTTGAGGCTGCGGAATGTAACTTTCAGACCGTTTTTGGAAAAAGTCCTTTCCGGCTTAAACGTGGCACAGGATGTGATGAAGATGGCGAGAAAGACGGCTAAAACTTTCGAAATATCAGGTTGTCGAACGATCATGAAAATATTGAATTTTTAGTCTGGGGTTGAATAACCGCAATTGGGTTTTCATTCTACTATGGCTGACTTAACCTGCAAGTGAAACTTGAGGTGATAGAACTTTATGCGGCCCATATATATTTGAAAGGCAAGAGAAAAAAGAAGAGCCAGGCTCTGGTCAAAAGACCATGACCCGGCTCTTCTTACAATACATGCTTAAAAGGGTGCTCTTGGAGGAGACCTCTTGGTTGCATGTAGTGGTAGAGTATACGACTTACAAAGAGAACTCCAACCCTGCCATCATAGCGAATGGTAAGTTTGCTCGTGGGCCCGCAGGTTGCCGAGTTACGAGAAACCTGGAGTTGGTGATATTTTTGAAGTTCGAAAACAGCCGCACTTTGTTGTTGATCTGATAGCCCAGTGCGGCATCAATTGTCCACTGCTCATCAATTTTACCAAATCGAAGATTTGCATCACCATTGGTATCGAAATTTGTACCATTGTTTGAGCCGTCTGCAAATGCATCTGAAGTGTAATTGGCGTCTAAATTGACATTGAACTTTTTATATATCAGCCCTGTTCCCATACTGAGAACATATTCTGAAATATACGGAACCTTGTTTCCTTCCACTGCTCCGGCAAATATTGAGCCGGCACCTGTCGTACCAATATTACTTTGGAAAGTCGCATCGGTGTAGGTGAATGAAACGTAGGTAGGAGTTTGAATTGTCCAGTTTTTGGCCAGACCATGATCATAGCTTGCCTGATACTCAATACCCAAAGACCGTACCTCACCACCGTTGATAGTTTGGCCGCTAGACGTGTCTCCAATATCGGCTCTGACTATCAAGTCGTCAGTATCAGTCAGAAAGAAAATAGCCTCTGTTGAGAATGCATTGGGGGCATTTTTATAGCGAACACCGACTTCATAACCTAAGCTGGTTTCTTCCCGAATTCCATTTTCAAAGGCGCTTTTTGGATCTGGTGGAGAGAAACCTCTAAAGATTCCGCCAAACAGATCGATGTCTTTACTACCGTCATCGTAGAGGTCGTATTTCAGGCTTCCACCTCCGACAAGTGCAATATAGCCCTTTGTCCCAGTTCTACCATTGGCATAATTTTCATAAGAACCAACGATATACTCTGTCCGGATACCGGGAGTGAAGGTGAACTTTTTCCACTTGATGGCATCCTGAATATTCAGGGCTACGGCATCGGTTTCCTGTAAAATGTTTCCATCTGCACCACCATTTGCAACAGTGACAGCAGTGATAGATCCGTTTGCATCTTGCGTAAAGTCTTCGTCCTTTTGAAAACGACGAATCTGGTCATAATGGTAACGAAGTCCCACTTCAAAATTGTGCTCTGTTTCTCCGATTTGGGCCTTATGTTTCAGGGCACCTTGCACACCATAGAGGTAGTAGGACCGGTTGTTATTTCGGAGCGTCAAGGTTCCCGCCGCATTTCCTTTAAGAATATTCACAAGGGCATCGTTGCCTAAAGCTGTAGCCAGGTCGGTAGAGTTTACCTTGTCGAGTTTCTGCCAGTTACGGTGGAAGGTATTGCCATAGATTGTGGTAACCAGATTTGTCTTCGAATTGAATTCGAGAAAGTGTCGAAGATAGGTGCGATGGTGTTCAGAGTTGATTTCATCGAACCGGGATGCCGCGTATCGACGATCAGGATCTGATCTGAAATCAAAATCTGTAACACCCAGATAGGTTTCGTTCGCATCAAGATCTGTGTGCCCGTATTTGAACTCAAACCGCTGATACATGGACGATTTGGGTTCATAAGACAACTTGACCATGGGTTCTTTTTTGTTTATTCCGGTATCAGCCTCACCCCGAATAGACGCGATATTATCATCAAGATTCTTGAAGCCAGAGTTATTACGCGTGTAATATTCAACCACGTAACCAAACTTTCCCGAATCGGTATGTTCGGTATTACCAAAATACGTATGATTACGAAGCTCATCAAAAGTCCCGTATGAAGCCTTCATATAATACTTTTCGGCTGTTGGGATGGGTGTGGAAAGAAAGTTGATGACACCACCTGTTGTACGCGGTCCATATTTGACCTGACTGGAACCCTTGAGAACTTCCATTCCAGACATACGGGCGGTCGTGGGTGAGTAATAGGCATCAGGAGCAGAGTAGGGGGCCGGGGCCGTTAAAACTCCATCTTCCATGAGCGTCAATTTTGCGCTACGGGAAGGGTCCACACCGCGAAGAGAGATATTTGGAAATAAACCGAAACCATCTTCCTGACGCAGGGTAACACCGGGAACACGTCTCAATAAACGGTTGATGTCTGCCACACCGTGCTGGCGAATATCCTGCACATCCATGTAAGCAGCGGAACCGGCTATATTCTTTATATTAAATTTAGATCCAATGATTGAAACTTCCTGCATTAGAATCTCGCTAGAGGTAAGCTCCTCAACCTCGATGGCAGTTGAACTTGCGGAGGATTTTTCCTCATCTGCGGCAAAAGCCATGGAGGAGGATCCCAGCAATAGCAACGCTGCGAGTCCAATATTAGTAAACCTTAAATTCATTCGACTTCTCCTCTAAGTGGTAAATATTTTTTTCTTTATTTAACCTTAATTCGATAAATATAGACTTTGAGTTTCATTCTCAAAATTAAAAAGATTAAACTTTTTTAACCTAAAACTAATAGCTTGTCAATTGTTTATAATCGTTTTGGGGTTATTTTTTCTGGGTCAGGTCAATTTTGCCGTCAAAATTACGATCCAGTTCGGTCTTTACTAGCTTACCTGAAGAATCAAAGTGCTCCCAGCGATCCGCTTTTCCATCGCTGTTAGTATCATAATCGGCCTTTTTTAAGCTTTGGTCATCATGATAAAACTGCCATTGGTCGGGTTTACCGTTTCCATTGGTATCAAAAGCTGTACGATCCAATATAGAATCACCGCGAAAATGACTCCAACGGTCGATCTTGCCATTATGATTTGAATCTGTTTCGATACGTACCAACTTATCCGATGAATCATAAAATTGAGTGGTATCTGCTTTGCCATCACCATTTTCATCGATGGCTATATGGGTTAACTTTTCGCTGTTGTTGAAGAATTCCTTCCAGTCATAAATGTCGTTAAACTTGCTTGATTTTTCAACTCTGGAAAGCTTGCCGCCATTTTCATAGTATTGCAGGTGATCCATTTTACCGTCTTTGTTACGGTCAAACTCAACGTGTTCCAGGATCTTTTCACCCTTAAAGTATTCTACCTGGTCTACCTTGCCGTCATAATCCCCATCGTGTTCTATTTTCTCGACCTTTCCCTGAGCATCGACATACTGCCACTGATCAATTTTCCCGTCAAAATTAGAATCAACTTCGTTAACTACAGCCATGCAGGGTAGGGCGCTGACAAGCAAGACCAGTATTATCATGACTAATATATTTCTGATTCTCATAGGAACTAAACCTCCAAAACCAATTTGTTTTTTTCGCTTTATTTTATGCAAAAAGATTTTAACTAAACGTATATATACTAAAATTCAATTCAACTCAAACCTGAATGGTAAAATAACATTCACAGAGTTCTCGGCCATACTGTCAGGAAACCCAGTAAAAGGAGCAGCTCTTTTAACTGCGTTCATGGCTTCCTTGTTTAGATTTCGGTAGGGGGTTTGAGTGAGTAGTTTAATGTTACCCACTTTACCGTCTCGAAAGATAGTGAATTGAACCTTCACCTTACCTTCCCGTCCTGCCTTACGCGAGGCTTCGGGATATTTTTTTTCACCTTCAATAATGCGTTGAATCTTCCCTATATAACCCTTTAAAGCACCTCTGTCGACGATGTTTGGTACCCCTCTAGGGCTTGATGGCAAAGATAAAGAAGCATGCTTCATTCCAGTTAGTACCGGGTTTGTTCGTCCCTTTGCACCTTTGGAATTATTGGTGCTGGAAGATGATCGTGCAACCAGTTTCGGTATTCTGTGAGATTTGCGATGGCTGGTACCCTGAACCATTACCGTTTTTGTCGTTCCCTTCTGTGATGTCTTGTTGTTGACCGATGAAAACGTTCGGGCTGTGGGGATGTTGGAAGTAACTCGTCTGCTCATTGTTGAGCTGGAAGTATGAATGACAGCCGATCGCATTGCAGGAGCTTTGTTCGATTGAATCTGTCTAGGCACATAATTGGGGACAGAGACAGCAGGGCGTGCAGCGCTGGTTTGTCGGACAGTCCTCTTAGGTTGAACTATTGGTAAGGTTTTGGGTTGCAGGCTGGCCACTTTAATTTTCTGACGAACGACCTCTTTACGGATTTGTTTCTTCTTGATCGGAATCGGGGGAGGAGTTTTCCTTTTGACGAACTCCAGTTTATATTTCTTTTCCGTAACAAGACTCTTATTGATACTTATCAGAAAACTTCCAGCCCCCAAAGTGAGCATCATGTTAACAGCCAGGGAACCGGCCACTGAATATAATGTGGATTTATTCTGAATCATGATTTTGCTTAATATCCCGAAACTCGTTTAGGGCATTGCCTGTTCTGTTGCCAGGATGAAGTCTTCGGCACCGGCCTGTTTGGCAAGTTCAATCACCTGACCAAATAGTTCAAATTCAATTATTTTGTCTGCATGAATAGAAATTACTGTACTTTTTTGTTCACCGATTATCTTTTCCAGCTGACCTGGTAAAGCATCAAGGGTGACTGCGTTTCCCTCTAGTTGCAAAGTACCCTTCTTATCAATTGTCACAGTGAGATAGTGTTTATTGCTTTTCTCGCCGGTCCTGGCTTTGGGTAGTTCTACTTTCCTGCCTTCTTTGGTAGGGGTCGTGGCGGTCAACATAAAAAAGATCAACAAAAGAAAGACGATGTTGATCATCGGAACCAGGTCGAGTTTGAACGGTTTTTTTTCTTTATATTGAAATTTGACCATTATTTTATGATAGAAAAATTTTCTGCACCTGCCTCGCGCGAAATATCCAGAACTCGGGCAAACAGGCCGTATTTGACTCTAGGTGCGGAATCAATGATCACTAATTTGTTAGATCTGCTTTGTAACTGTTCTCCCAATATGTCTCTGAGAGAATCGATCCCTATCTGTTTGTCATTTAACTGGAGGCTGTCGTCTTGATTGATTTTAACGATGAGATCCTTCACCGTATTTTCCTGCTCGGTTTCCGCGCCTTGTGGAAGGCTGATAGCCAACCCCTGACCTTGAATAGCAAAAGTGAGCATGAAAAAAATCAGGAGTAGAAACACTACATCAATCAGGGGAGTCATATCAATCCCGTAGCGCTTAACTTTTGTTGGAGATAAATTCAGCATAGCCTTCGTATTGTCTCCTACACCCTTTGTTCTGTTAATTCGGGTGAAGTTCCCGGCTTTGCGTTACTCGGACTATTTCCTTTTTTCGTTTCTCCTTGCTCTTCATGCAGGTGGTGAATCAAGCATTGCCCATATTTTTCCAACAGAATGGTAATAGACTCTACTGTTCGTTCAAAATAATTGAGCATGATGACAATAGGAATTGCTATGGCAAGTCCTGCCGCGGTTGTCAGTAAGGCTTCCCAAATACCACCGGCCAACAGGCTTGGGTCTACTTGCCCTTTGTATTGAGCAACCTTGTTAAATGCTTTAACCATTCCCATTACGGTGCCTAGTAAACCCATAAGAGGTGAAATGGTAGCTATAACTTCCAGGCCACGTAGATTCTTTCTTAATCCCTGGATTTCTTCCCGGCCATTGACGGCTAATTTTTCTTCAATTATCCAAAGGGGTTCTTTTTGTGCTTGTGATCCCACTGCTAACATTCGTGAAACCGGGCCTGTATTTTTTTGGCTTGAATCAACTGAAGTTGGGTTTTTGTTGTTTATTAAATCCTTGATTGTTTTAAGTATCTCATCGGGGTTTTCTTTACATTTTTTAAAGAAAATCATTCTTTCGATGATAATTGCGAAAGCAATAATAGAAGCAAGGAATATGGGGTACATCATGATGCCCCCTTTTCCCATCAATTCAATTCCAGACCAAAATGTTTCAATCATATTTCACTTGTTTTATAAAGTTAATCTTTGGTTTTAATTCTGCGCGAAATTTGCCCGTTATATTCAACTTGCATCACAAACAAGCCGAACAATATAAGTTCTCAAACTTTGAAAATGATTATCAATACCGATAGTTAAGTATAGGAAAAATTGAGGTGATATGCAATAAATTTATTCTTTTAATGGATTTTAAAGATTATGAAAGTCTGTTGATCGGGACATATCATAGAATTATGAAAATTAATCCCTGATCTGTAATATTTATCGAAAAATTAACTATGGACCTGACAAAAAGAAATATGGGAAGAACCCCTTAAGTCAAACTGTAAGCTTCAGGCTTGACTGGCAAGTTGCCCACATGCGCCAAGTATGTCTGTAGCCCGGTTTTTCCTGACAAAGGCTGAAAAGTTGTGTTCGATCAGATAGTTTTGAAACTTCAAGACTCTCTGATCAGAAGGTGGTCTGTACTCCGAGGAGTCAAAAGAGTTAAAAGGAATCAGGTTGATCTTGCAGGGAACCCCTTTCAACCATTTTGCCAGCCTCTGAGCATCTTCATCTGAATCATTGATGCCCTCCAAAAGAACATATTCGATGGTATGTCGTCTTTGTGGTTTCAACGGATATTTTTTAAGGCAATCGATCAACACTTCAATGGGATATTTTTTATTGATCGGCATCAAACGGTCACGGGTGACATTGTCGGAAGCGTTGAGGGAAATGGCCAGGTTTATGTGCAGGTTTTCCTCTTGAAACGCTTTCATTTTTTCAACCAGCCCTGAGGTTGAAACGGTCACCTTGCGGGTGGACACTTTCATGGCTTCCGGAGAGACCATAAGTCGTAATGCATCCACAACCGAACCATAATTGTCGAGAGGTTCGCCCATTCCCATAAACACTACATTGGTGATCTGATCTTTCTCTTCCATCTCCTCGTTAATGGCGATGTGTTGACCGATGATCTCACCGGCCGTTAAATTTCGTTTAAGCCCAAGACTGGCTGTTAAACAGAAGGAACAATTCAAACGGCATCCCACTTGAGTGGACAGGCATAAGGTTTTTCTGGACTCCGAAGGCATCCAGACACTTTCCACCACTGCTCCGTCGTTCAATTCCATTAAATACTTGATGGACCCGTCTTTCGAATGGGTTCTTTGTTGAATTTTAGGTAGGGCAAAATGAAAATGTTCTGCCAATTGAGCCCGCAATGATTTGGAAATATTACTCATCTCACTGAAGTCTCGGCAGTGATAATGATAGACCCAGGTGAACACCTGATGAACCCGGTAGGTTTCAACGTTCCACTCTGCGAAAATCTCCTTCAGTTCAGCTTCAGAGGTGCCAAAGAAGTTTTGTGTGCTTAATGTAGAATTCATATTCATGCAAACTGGATAAGCTTCAATATAATTGAACAATTAAACTGACTGAGCAAAATTCTGCCTACCAAAGCGTGCGCCCCGTAAATAATCTTCATCATCGATAAATATAACTCATTGAAAAATAATAAACTATAAATTTCAGGGAGCATAGGAAGGTTTTTCCCGGTTGCAACCACTCTCAAAAGGCGATATTTTTATATCTTCTTGATATTTAAGGCGTCAACAAATCTTCAGGGTTTGGCACAAAACCCAGGTGCTCTTATGCAAATTGCTGAGTGTTATAAAATTCTTAATGTTTCTCCCGGAGATGAATGGCTAAGGGTGCGTAAATCCTACCACTCTCTGGCTCGACAACTCCACCCTGATATAAACCCGAAAAGGGGAGATATCCAGTTGGGTGAAGCGCGCTTAAAGGAAATCAATCAGGCGTTTGAAAAACTGGAGACACAATATAAAGCTCATACTCTGCCAGATAACCGAAATACTGTTGATCGAGGGAAAACAAAATTTGTGTCCCTGCTTAAAAATCTAACCGACAACCCGGCTGTTCAATCAGCCTATCGTTCCAGTTTGGACTTTCTGGAAGAACTGGATAATAAAGTTTTTCAATTAGACATTCAAAAAGATATTAAATTATCTGGATCAGTTCTCCAAAAGGGCGGCAGTCTCAATTTAAAGTCCGGTAAAGAAAGTATTGCAGTCAAAATCCCTTCAGGGGACTGGAACCAGATGTCTCTAAGAGTTACTGGTAAAGGTGAGCGCAGCCTGTTTTTTCAGCGACGGGGAGATCTGGTATTGAATCTTCGTGTACCCATTGCGGAAATGGCAAAACCTGATAAGGCTCATTTTTCTTATGAGATGAAAATACCACCTGGGAAAATTGCTGACCGCAGGACCATGACTTTGAATTCTTCAGAAGGCCCCATCAAGTTCATACTTCCTCGTAACACCCAAGATGGTCAGAGCTTTACCCTTCGTTCTGGTTGGGGAGGGAAGTCAGAAACGCTTCACATTCTCACTGTTCGCCTGGGTTGAGATTTTTCAGCCAAACGTCTTTAGCATATAGGCCATGGTCCCGGCACTTAACAGAGATATGACCAGTGTGCATATTAACAGGCTGATCAAGGGAGCAGGGGGGCGAAGGCTGATATTTTTCTTCAACCAAAGGCAACCCAGGCCTAAAGCCATCAAGGCTATTGCCAGACCTGCCCAGGAAGCTTGAGCGATAGTGCTGGTGAAAACCACATTACCTTCTACATTTCCCAGAAGAGCGACTGCCCATCCCATAGCTGGCAAACACAAAATATAAGCCCAAATAGCACTGTTGTTTTCCCGGGATTTGTAACGGGCAAAAAAACGTAATCCTATAAACGCCATTCCCCCCATTAATATCCAGCCAGTCAGTTCATTGAGGTCTTTCTTATGTTTTTCATCGCGGATATGTTTCAAGGCTCCCAGAACATATCTTGAAACCTCGTCCTGCTCCATTTCATAAAAGCCGCCCTGATCGCTGTCATGAGCAAATACCCTTGCAGTGGTCGATTCGGCAGGAAGGGAAACGGCCCGATATCCATCTTTCCCGGCTGTTTCTATTTCAAGGTAGACGATGCCCGAATGATATTTTAAATTGTACTTTTCAATTTCAGCATGACCGGTAGCATATCTCTGATTTTCCTGATAAAACTTGTCCTGAATTGCCATCAGGTCCAGCAGTGCTTGCCGGGCTTGAACATCGGCGTCCACTTCGAAAATCTGGTTGCATGAAGTGAGAAATAAAAGAAAAAATGAATAAGTGAAAAATTGCTTTACAGATTTCATCAGTTTTAGTTGTGGTGGAAATAGAAGGAGGAAAAGATAATGTATAACAAAAGTGTAATAACTCGTCAATCAACGTGCAAGAATATCAGTTGTAAAAACCTATTGCAAGCTGTACCCGGAGGTATTCCTTGTTGAATCAATTTAAGTTTGTGACGGGGAACCCCAACAAGGTCCGGGAGGCAAGTGAAATTCTTGACCTCACCCTTGAGTCGGTTCAAGTTGACGGTCTCTTTGAAATCCAGTCGCCCGATATAGATGCGGTGATCCGGCATAAGGCGGAGCAGGCTCACTCAATTTTACAATGTCCAGTTATGGTTGAGGATTCAGGTTTGGTTTTTCACGCCTGGAACGGATTGCCCGGTGCTTTGGTGAAATGGTTTGAAGAGACGGTGAGTTGTGAAGGTATGTTGAAAATGCTGGAAGGATTTGACGATCGCGGTGCAACAGCAATTTGTTGTTTTGCCGTTTATGACGGCAAGAATATGAAGATTGCCCGAGGGAAAGTGAAAGGAAGCCTGTCGAGCAATATTCGAGGAAGTAACGGTTTTGGCTGGGATGTGATTTTTATCCCGGAAGGTTATAAGCAGACCTATGGAGAAATGTCTCCCCGGGGGAAAAATGCTATTTCACATAGAAAAAGGGCGTTGGACAAATTGAAACAGGAACTAAATAAGGCTTTGTAGATTAGAATAGAGGTTTTTAAAAGCTTGTTGGTAACGGGGTAGCTTGTGGTAGACGGCATCTGTCTCCTGTTTATCGGGCTTTTGGTTGATGCGTTGAAAGTCCAGGATCACTTCCTGCCATAGGGGTTCGGTCCAGCCGTTCTGTTCGGCCCAGGCAATGCATTGTGTGTCATCAGGTTCCCCTTCAGCTTGACGAAACCCATGAATGCTCTTCATTGCCATGGTATAAGTATGACCAAATCTCTGTAGGGCGGCACCTTTATAATAATCGGTGGCTTCTTGCTTCAAGGCTTCATCCAACCTCTGCAAGTTCCAGTCGAGATGGGTCAATAAAACTTTTTTCTGGGATGATGGCGATTGAGACACGTTAATTTTGAACCGGGAAAGGTTGATATGGTATTTTATCTTAATTCTTTAACCTGAGTCGAGTCTTATAACATTATGAGTTCTGATAACAATATTTTTATTGATAATGGCGATGGTACTGTCACTTCCACGACGCATAACCTGATGTGGTGTAAGAACGATTCTATGATTGATTTGAAGAAATGGGTCAATTATCAGGATAGTGTCGACTATGTGCGTGGGTTAAACGAAAATAAATTCGCCGGATACGATAATTGGCGGCTCCCTGCAAGAGATGAAATGTCGACTCTATTTGACAAGAGTTTTGAAAATAAGGATCAGTTTGGCAAAACTATTCATATCAGTGATCAATTTGCCTCTGGTGGCGGGTTTTCCATGATTGCGCAACAGGTACCGGGTCGCATGCGGGTTTTTGTTCTTAATATTCGCGATGGGGAGTTTAGCCAGCCTGACGGGCTCTGGACCTTGACCGAAGCGGCCAGGGCTGTCCGTCCTCTTTAGAAATCATTTACCGTTTTAATAACGGTTTAGTTGGAGAAATATTATGAGTGAGGAAATCTATAATCCTCCTGAATCTGTTTCCGCGAAAGCATTGATCCAGAACATGGACCAATACCGGGAAATGTATGATCGTTCGATCAATGATCCAGAAAAATTTTGGGCCGATGAGGCCGAAAAGTTTACATGGTTTGAGAAATGGGATCAGATTCGTGACTACAACTACGATGTCAGAAACGGAGACATCCGCATAGAATGGTTCAAGGGGGCAAAAACCAATATTACGGTCAATTGCCTGGATCGACATCTGGAAAAGCGCGGCGACCAAACCGCGATATTGTGGGAAGGCAACGAACCGGGCGAAAACCTCCGTTTGACTTACCGCGAACTCCATGAAGAAGTTTGTAAATTTTCCAATGTCCTGAAAAGCCATGGAGTGAAAAAAGGCGATCGGATTTCTATTTATATGCCCATGGTGCTGGAGTTATCAATTGCGATGCTGGCTTGCGCCAGGATAGGGGCGATTCATTCGATTGTTTTCGGTGGTTTTTCTCCCACTGCTCTTGCGGATCGAATTGTAGACTCCAGTTGCACAGTTCTCATTACTACAGATGGAGGATTTCGCGGTGCCAAACCCGTGCCTTTGAAAACCAATGCTGATGAAGCCATGAAACTGGCCGAAAAGGAAGGAGTTCTGGTTAAAACCTGCATCGTATCTCAGCGTGTCGGCGATAAGGTTCCAACGGAAATGCAGGCAGGGCGGGATACCTGGTGGCATGACGAAATGAAAAATGCCAGCCCGGTTTGTGAAGCGGAATCCATGTCAGCAGAAGACCCGTTGTTTATCCTCTACACTTCCGGATCAACGGGAAAACCCAAAGGGGTTCAGCATAATGTTGGGGGATACATGATTTTCACCGCACTGACCCATAAGTATATTTTTGATTATCAGGACGGTGATATCTGGTGGTGTACGGCGGACATAGGCTGGGTCACGGGACACTCTTATATTATATACGGGCCGTTGGCCAATGGTGCGACCACGGTTATGTTTGAAGGCATACCTACCTATCCGAATTGTGGAAGATTCTGGGATGTTGTGGATCGACTTAAAGTCACTCAGTTTTATACTGCTCCAACAGCGATTCGTGCGCTCATGTCCCATGGGGAAGATACACCCGCTCAGTATGATCTTTCTACGTTGCGGGTTTTAGGTTCGGTGGGTGAACCGATCAACCCTGAAGCATGGCGATGGTATTACAAAAATGTTGGGAGAGAACGTTGTCCCATAGTCGATACCTGGTGGCAGACTGAGACAGGTGGCATTTTGATCACACCTCTGCCGGGTTGCACTCCAGCTAAACCCGGTTCAGCGACGTTGCCTTTTTTTGGTGTGAAGCCTGTCGTGATCGAAGCAGAAACCGGTAAGGTTCTTGAGGGCAATGGTGTTGTCGGTGTGCTGGCAATATCCGAACCCTGGCCGGGTCAGATGAGAACGGTTTATGGTGACCATGATCGTTTTGAAGAGACATATTTTAAACTATATCCGGGCTATTATTTTACCGGAGACGGTTGTCGCCGTGATGAAGATGGTTATTACTGGGTCACGGGTCGGGTCGATGATGTCATCAATGTATCCGGACATAGAATGGGAACGGCTGAAGTGGAGTCGGCTCTTGTACTTCATGAAGCGGTAGCCGAAGCCGCCGTGGTTGGATTCCCTCATGACATTAAGGGGCAGGGCATCTATGCCTATGTTTCTCTTATGGATGGAGTTCAGGCGGATGATGCGCTGAAGAAAAGCCTGGTGCAGTTTGTCCGTAAAGAGATCGGGCCGATTGCCGCACCGGATGTTATACATTGGGCACCAGCACTTCCCAAAACCCGTTCAGGAAAAATCATGCGGCGCATACTGAGAAAGATAGCCGCTAATGAAGCCGATCAATTAGGAGATATCTCGACGCTGGCAGATCCTTCCGTTGTTGAAAACCTTAAGTCTTCTTATGTAGAAATGTTTTCAGGTAGAAAATAAGCGGAGAACTACTGCAAGAAAGACCGGGATCATGGAGTCGAATATAATTCAACTCCATGATTTCTCACCCCTACAGTGAAAAGAGAAAGGTGCCCCTCCCTCCCCAAATGTTTGAGCGTCTTAAATATATAAACAACCAGTGGGATAGTAGGTTATTGTAAGCGAAATCTGACAACTGTCAACCGAAAGTTTTGATTTTCCGCTGATAAATCGTTAATGAGCTAGTTCGGACTTGTTTGCAGGAAGTAGAAAGGGGAGGCGGCTTTGGCTTTCAAGCGCTCTTCAGCAATTGCATATTTGGCCTTAACCAGGCCGGTTTGCGCAGAGTTATTAAGAGGTTCCAGACGAATTGCTGTCGTGAATGCGGTTCTGGCTTCAAGAGTCCGGCCTTGTTTGAGGTAAGCCCAGCCCAATCCATCATAAGCGTCTGGTTGGCTTGGGTTCCGGCGAATTTCTTCATTATAGGAGTTGATAGCTGAGAGAATATTTTCTTTGATAAAGAGGGCTCTCCCCAGTTTGGTTCGCGGTGTCGTCTGCATCAGAAAAGGACCTATGGCGTTGGAACCGGTCACCGGTTCAAATACCGGATTGGGTTCGGGATTCAAGGCCAGACATTGTTCCAACATGGTTATGGCTGAATCATATTTTCCCAATCGAAAGTAGATATAACCCATTCCCTTGCGAGCTTCAGATTTGTTGGGTTGGATTTGTAAAGAATATTTAAACATTTGCATGGCTCGGTCATTCAAATGATTTTGATAGTACGTCCAGCCCAGAGAATTATAGACCTGCCAGCCAAAGCGTTCTTTTTCCAGCAACGCTATAAACTCCGGCGTCATCGCGAAATCAGGATCGAGAGAAATTGCTTTGAGAAAATACTCTATTCCCAGATCAGGGTTTCTGAAATTATAGTGAAGCCAACCTAGAGCCATATAGGGCGAGGCGCGCAGGGGATGTTTTTCTAAAATACTTTCAAAGTATTTCTGGGAAAAGCTCATGGATTCGCTTCTCAAAATACTCCAGTCTAGTTTGTATGCCAGGTCCTTGTCTGAGGGGTCATATTTCAAAGCCATTTCTAAATAGGGAATGGCATCTGAATAATTCTTTATAGCATACAGGGAAAGACCGAGTCCTTTGGCAGAAGATGCTTTGTAATCATCATGTTCAATAGACTTTATAAACTTGTCAATGGCGTACTCATACTGTTTTTTGTAGAACTGACTCCAGCCAAGCCCGTTATAGGCATGTGCCAGATTAAATTGAGGCGATGGCCATGTGTCGTCCCCGACATAGTCGTGATAAATAATAGTGGATAGTTTGTAGTCGCCTTTCTTAAAAGCTTGATCGGCTTTATATAATTGTTTGTCGAGAGCCAGTTGCACCTGTTCCAGACCTAGTTTCGAAGGGCTGTCGTTAGGTGAAAACTTCTGCGCATCCAGAAAATACTCTCTGGCTTTTTTATATTCTTTACGAGCAAGAAAAATCTTTCCATATTGATTGTAAAGGTGAGCCCAGTCGTCGTATCGATCGAGTAAGTCATCGAGTTTGTTTGCGGCGAGTTGGTATTTCCCTAAATCTATATAATTTTGCACATAGACGGCCTGGTGCTTTTTGATTTCTTCTATCTCTTTTAATCCTTTAAATGCTCCAATGAATTCAGGGTAGAGTTCCAGGATTTCCATGAAGGTTTTTTCGGATTTATTGATCTGTTTTGCATGAAGAAGACTCCAGGCGAGGCCGTTCACCGCATCTAGATTAGGAGAATTCGATCGGGCCAGGCTACTGAACAGTTTGGCGGCCTTGGAGTATTTCTTTTGATAATAACTTTCCCATGCCAGATCGAGGTCTTCTACGTTTTCTGTTGGCATCCCCAAAAGAAGGCTGCGGTATCGAGGGAACTCAACCGGCAGGGTAAATATTGAGTTGGACTCATGATTAGAAGGAACTATCTCCCAACGCACTGTGGTGTCATCGCGGTTTGAGGTTTCCCACGAATCTAATAATTCGGTTACTTTTAATGGACTGAATATTTTTTCCAGCTCTTCTTTTGCAAGTTGGCCCCGCCTTTGTTCAAGGTAGATGAAAGCCTTTCCCTTGTGGATTTCGTAGGAGTTCGAGGCGAACCTTTCGGCGCGTTCAAAACTTTCCAAAGACTTTTGATATTGCTTTAAGCTGAAAGAGGCCCACCCCATACCCAATAAAAGGGTGGGGTCCTTTTTGTGTAGTGTGTGAGCCTGTTTGAATGCGGACAGTGCTTTGTCAAAACGTTTTTGAAAAAAATAAGCCCAAGGCAAAAGACGGATAGCTTCTCGATTCTCTGGGTGGTTAGCCAGTGCCTTTTTGAGATAAAATTCAGATACGGCGTACTCTCTGCGGTTGAACTGGTGTTTGGCAAATTGCAGGTCGACATCATTATCCAGTCCCAGGGCAGGGCGATAAGTGTCTTCCGCGGTATTAACAAGGTTAGTCATTGCCTTGCGCGTTTTCTGATAGCTTTTTTCCAGGGTGCTGCAACCTGTCCCAATTAAGGCCATAATTGTGAAAAGGGTGGCTGGTTTTATGAATCGCAAAGTCCAACTCCGTGAGAGGAAGAATTATGTCTCTATATTTATCGGTTTTTGGGAGAAAAATTTAAGCTATTTATTGGATAATACGTGGATGAGGGGGTGTTTTTTAAGTTTTTTTAGTAATAAAATGCTGTGATTTCTTCAGGTTTCGATTTATTTTTGTAAAACCCCATTAAAGTGGTATTATTCGCCTTTTCCCAAGTCCTGTTAAAACAATGCGTTTTTATAAAATTTTCATATTCTTTAGTCTTTTTTTGTTGCTTTCAGCTTGTGTTGATAAGGCTGAAGAACAAAGCGGTGAAGATATTCACCCCAGTTTTTCCGAATTACCAGAGGTGTCGGAAGAATCTTCTCCTGACTCCAATCAGCGAGTTTTTCCAGTTCAGCTTTTACCTGAAGATAAGGAAAAGGCCGATAAAGCTCCTGAAGGAATGGTGTTCATAAAAGGTGGGTGCTTTATCATGGGCAATGACTATACTCAGGAAGATGAAAAGCCAGAGCATGAGATTTGTGTCGATGATTTTTATATGGATAAATACGAAGTGACTCAGGCGCGTTGGGAAAAATTGATGGGACGTAATCCTTCCAAGTTTGTCGGAGCAGATTTGCCTGTTGAACAGGTCAATTTCCTGGATGTGGAAAATTTTATCAAGAAATCCAAAGGTGCTTGTCGTTTACCCACTGAAGCTGAATGGGAATATGCGGCGCGGGGAGGGGCAACGACC
>JAJDBI010000179.1 GCA_029261435.1 Nitrospinaceae bacterium | reverse complement strand
AGATTTCAGCACAAAATTCTTACAGACCAGCCAATAACGAACACATCGCAATCTTTTTTTGAAAATAATGTCCAATTTTTTTCCTTATATTTCAATAATTTATAGAAATATATAGACAAAAATATAATATTTGTCTAATTAAATGTTGAAATATCTAAATATTTGTCTAATATTAAACTTATACAAGGTTATAAGTTTTTAACTATAATTCTAAATTCGGAGACCAAGTCATGAAAACAAGACGAACCATCCTCAAAACTCTGGCAATCACAGCAATGACTCTTTTGGCATCAAGCACCGCTCTGGCGCATTCCGATCACGATCATTCCATCGCTCCTTTTAATTGGGAGTTCTCCAAAAAATTGAGTGCCAAAGTTGAAAGAGATCTCAACTCCAACAAACCTACCGGAACCATCGGTATGAATTCTTTTGAGCAGAAAAAGTTCGAACACTATGGCATTAAAGTTGGAAACAAATTTAATACCTCCATTAGAAATGTAAAAGTGACTTTCGAGCGAGTTTCCAGCGGCTTGAAAATCACCGATGCTTCCCTGATAAAATTTGCGGCTACAGAAAATATCGTTCCCATAAGAAAAATTTCAAAAATCAACAAAGTTTCCGGGCAAGTGCTTTCTCATGTCGGGCACGACCACAATCGACTCCCGGTTGAATGGGTGTTTGGACCCTCCACCAATTCTAAAATCGTGAGGCATATGTTTGAAAGCAAAGGCAACCTTTTAGTTGGTTTGACCCGCGTGGAGCAGAAATTACTGAATGAGTATGAAATCAACGTGGGCAACCAGTTTCACCTTTCAATCTCCGGTCACAGTTTTCTGGCAGAGAGAACTTCGAGCGGATTAAATATCATTAACCATGTCGAAAATGATGACATCGCCAAAGCAAACACGGCTAATGACAATGTTTAATCATCATTGCAAAACAAATAAGGACCACTATTCCTATGACCAAAGCTGACAAAATGGAAAATCTGATTTCGATAGGAGAACTGGCACGGCTGACCGGAATAACCACGCATACGTTGAGAGTGTGGGAAAAGCGTTACGGCACCCCTCACTCTCAGCGATTGCCTTCCGGCCACCGTCGATACCCCAAAGAAGATGTGCCAAGGCTCAGAGCCATTGCCAAGGCACTCGAGTCGGGATATCGAGCCAGCAAGGTGGTCTCTGGAACTCTTGAGGAGTTGCAGGGCTTGATGGGTTTGAAACCTTTTATAGAACCTAATTCAAACTCTACATCTACTGAAGAGGCCAAGGTTTCCTCTAACGAAATGTTGATAGAACGTTGGGTTAAGGGAATCCATATGTACGATGATGACAGTCTTCTCCAGGGTTTTCATCAGCAGTGGAACAAAGTCGGGCCTTTAAAGTTCATCATGGACTGCGCGGCTCCTTTAATTGAAAGAGTTGGTACAGGGTGGGAGACAGGCGAGCTGACTATTCCTCACGAACATTTTGCAACGGAGTGCTTGAGCAGTTTTCTGACTAGCAAATGGCGACAACTTAATAGCAGGAAAGAAGGCTGGACGGCAATCTTAGCAACCTTGCCAGGAGAAACCCACAGCTTGGGGTTGCTCATGTCCGCAGTGGTGGCAAGCCTGTCAAACGCAAAAATCATTTATCTGGGACTGAATACACCGCTTGAAGACATCATTGCAACAGCCAGTAAAAATAATGCTGATCTTCTCTGCATCAGCGTTTCCAGCGGTGAAAAACAGGATGACCCAGAAGATGGCCTCCTCCAAATCAGGAAGGAACTGGGCAAGAAAATTAAAATTGTTGCGGGAGGTAGAGGCACTCCAGAAAATTTACCTGAAGTCCTGAAAATGGATGATTTTACAAAATTTAATGACTGGTTGGGAGAATTTGAAAACACTCTCAACGTTACTTAAGGAATAAAATAAAAATGAAAACCATTAAACAGGCAGTGATTCTGGTAGGACATGGCGGGCTCCCCAAAGACATCCCGCAACAAGTAGTCGAAAGTTTTATGAAGATTCACAAACAAAGGATTAGGTCAGGCGCGGCAATAACCAGCCAGGAAAAGGAGTTGGAATCCACAATTCGAAACTGGCAACGAACTCCAGAATCCGACCCATATCAAGCTGGACTCGAAAACCTGGCTTCTTATATGGAGCCGAATCTGGATGGATATATTTTAAAAACCGCATATAACGAATTCTGCCACCCGTCAATTGAGACAGCGGTGGACGAGCTGGCACTGGAAAGCATTTCTAAAATAATCATAATCACAACCATGATTACCCGGGGCGGGTCTCACTCTGAAGTTGAAATTCCTGAAGAGTTAAAAGACTTGAAAGCAAAACACCCAGATATTGATTTTCAATACGCATGGCCTTTCGGTATGGATGCATTCGCCTTGTTCTTAACCGAGCATATTAAACACTTTCAGCCTGAGCCGGCGAAAAATATAAACTAGTTTCATATTTGTAAATCCTCGGGTTCAATAACTGACTCGGTGACCAATGTCTTTGCGAAAGTGAATTCCATCCCACTGAATTTTATCAACCGCTTCGTAGGCTTTTTGTATTGCAGTGGGGGTGTCCGGTCCGGTAGCAGTGACGCCTAATACCCGTCCACCATTGGTGAGGACTTTGCCTTCTTCCGCTTTGGTCCCGGCATGGAAGGCGACAACATCGGGCAAGGCCCCTGCCTCATCCAACCCTGAAATTTCTTTGCCTTTTTCATAAGATCCCGGATAACCTTTAGCAGCCATCACCACGCAGACCGAAGGTTCTGGTTTCCATTGCAATTCATGTTGGTCGAGGGTGCCATCGATGCAGGCTTCAAAGAGCGGGACAATATCGCTTTCCATACGGATGAGAAGCGGTTGCGTTTCCGGGTCACCAAAGCGGGCGTTAAACTCAAGAGTTTTTGGGCCATATTTGGTGAGCATCAGTCCAGCGTATAGAATGCCCTTATAAGGTCGTCCTTCACTCTTCATAGCGCGAACCAGAGGAAGCATGATTTTGTCGCGCACCTTCTGCCGTAGAATGTCGGTGAAAACTGGGGCTGGGGAATAGGCTCCCATACCACCGGTGTTAGGTCCTTTGTCACCCTCCAACGCGGCTTTATGGTCCTGCGCCGAGTCCATAAGGAGCACGGTGTTGCCATCGGAAAATGCCAGTACTGAAACTTCCTGACCTTCGAGAAACTCCTCAATCACCACCTGGTCTCCCGCTTCGCCGAACGACTTGTCTTTCATAATTGTGTCCACAGCATTCAAACCCTCTGACGAGTTGCGGCACAATATGACACCCTTCCCCGCCGCCAGTCCACTAGCCTTGACAACAATGGGTCCTGTTTCTTTATCGAAATATCTCTGGGCCAGTTCATGGGATGTGAATATTTCGTACTCCGCTGTGGGTAGACCGTATTTTTTCATGATGTTTTTGGAGAACGCTTTACTACCCTCTAACTCGGCGGCACGTGCTGTTGGACCAAAAATGCGTAATCCTTTTTCCTCAAATCGGTCGACGATTCCCATCACGAGAGGTTGTTCGGGTCCCACCACAGTGAGCCCGATCTCATTTTCTTCAGCGAAGGTTAAAAGCTGATCAATCTGATCTGCGGCGATCGGTACGTTTTTGGCTATTTCAGCAGTCCCCGCATTGCCCGGCGCGCAGTAGACATCGGTGACTTTTGGGCTTTGGTTGATTTTCCATACCAATGCATGCTCTCTTCCCCCTCCCCCTATAACCAGTACCCGCATATCTCTCCTTATTACTTTGTATGATTCAAGCTGGAATTTATATAAAATGCACCCGTGTTGCAACTCTTTCATAGCCTGCGATGAAAAAGGTTCTCTATTAGATGGTAAAACTGGACTCGATTAGTAAATCTTTTGGCGGTAATACCGTAGTAGGAAATATCTCACTGGAGATCGAGGCGGGCGAACGTTTCACCCTGCTGGGTAGGAGCGGTTGCGGAAAAACCACCCTGTTACGAATGATTGCCGGATTTGAGACCCCTGATTGCGGGACCATTTCTATAGAAGGGCAGGATGTCGGTTCCCTGCCTATTGAGAAAAGGCCTGTCGGGCTGATCTTTCAAAACTATGCCCTGTTTCCTCATATGAGCGTTTACGATAATATTGCAGTTGGACCCCGCATTCGCAAGCATTCTGAATCCGAAATCGCCAAAAGAGTTGATGAACTGCTGGAGATCACTCGTCTTAAAGCTCTGCGCAATGTCCACCCGGGACAAATCAGTGGTGGCGAAGCGCAACGCGTGGCTCTGGCTCGTGCTGTCATCAACCGTCCAAAAATTCTTTTACTGGATGAACCCCTCTCTGCGCTCGATCTCAGTTTGCGCCAGCACCTGCGCGAAGAACTCGTCGAAATGCAGAGAGCGTTGGGCATCACTTTCCTGTTTGTCACCCACGATCAGGAAGAAGCTATGGGACTGGCCACCCGCATGGGAATCATGGATAAAGGTTGCCTGCAACAAGTCGGTACACCTGCTGAATTGTATGAAAAACCCGAAACCGATTTCGTCGCCGAGTTTCTCGGTGAGGTGAACCGGCTTACCGGAAAAATAGAACAAAGCACTGGTAATCAGATCACAATTTCATTAGGAGTCGCTGGGAGCATCCAATGCGTTTCTGAGGTTACCGGGCTGGAAAATCAAAATATCACCTGTTACGTTCGTCCGGAAAAATTATTTTTTGACACGGGTCGATCCCAAACAGAACCCACTAATATTCTGCAAGGGACCCTGAGTGGGATACATTTTTTTGGCAGCCATTCTCGTTATCAGTTAGAACTTTCAGACGGGCAAATGCTGACTCTTTCAATTCAGCATCGTAAAACTCATAGCCCTCAACATTCTATAGGTGATTCGGTTTGGGTTCTATTCGCAGTATCCGATGTTTTCACCACCACTAGGCGTGGGGCCAATGAGAAATGATACATTGGGCCGAGAAACGGTTTGACCGCAAAATAAAGATATTGCCAGTAACCAGCGAAGATTTTACGCACACCACATAAATAATGAACTCAAAATATATAATGAAAAAAATCCTGATAATCGCTTTTGTTTTATTGTTGACCGGTTGCGACAACTCCCCTGCCGGAAAAACCTATTTGGTGGCAACTGATGCCACTCTTGTACCCATGTCTTTCATGAGTGTCGGCAATAACATGACCGGATTCGAACCTGATCTCATGAAAGCTGTGGCAAAGGAAGCTGGAATAAATATTCAACTCGTCAATGTCGAATGGGCCGGTTTGTTTGGCGGGCTCCTCACTCGCAAATTCGACATGGTCATCAGTTCTGTCACCGTATTGGATGAACGCAAAGAACGCATGGCTTTCAGCGACCCTTATCTTAAAAGCGGCCTGGCTCTGGTGATTCGCAAAGACCAAAAAGGTATTAACTCTTTTGCTGACGCGAAAAAAAATAATTTTCTAATTGGAGCACAGGTGGGAACAACGGCTTATTTTTCTCTGGAAAAAGACCCCAGCATTCGCAAAAAAGGCTACCAGATGTACGGCCATGCCGTGAGCGACCTCATCAATGGAAAAATTGATGCAGTGCTTGGGGAAAGTACCGGAACCCTTTTCTATCAAAACCAGAATAAACCTGTATTTGAAAAAATTAAAATGGTCGGCGAAATTATGACCAACGAACATTACGCCATTGTTTTTCATAAAGAAGATGTCGAGCTAAAAATTCAAATCAATGCCGCTTTGGAAAAAGCTTTAAAAAACGGAACAGTTTCCCGGCTCCATCGAAAATGGGATCTGGGCCAAGCCGCTCAAGTGCCAGAATAAATACAGTCACTAACTAATAAACATGACTACTAACGCATCCCAAATGAAAACCCAGAACTGGGCGTGGAACCTTGCGGTGATGATGAGCTTCCTGTTTCTGGTTTACTTGCCGGGAAAGGAAGTCTTCATGGCCAAAGAACAGTCCGGCGGTTATGTGGAACTGCTTTCACTTCTACCTTCCGGAGTGTTCTACACGCTTTTGGTCACCCTGCTAGGAAGTATAAGCGCCATCGTAGTTGGGTTGCTGGTGGGGCTGGGGAAGCTTTCTAAAAATCCTTTTATTCGGGTTCCGGTTTCTTTTTATACCGAGGTGTTACGTGGCGTTCCTCTACTGGTGCTTCTGTTTTATATTTATTATGCCTTGGGAGAGTTCATTCATATGCCGGCATTGGTTGCGGCGGTGGCAGGGTTTGGATTCAGCTATGGGGCTTATATGGCCGATGTGTTCCGCGCCGGCATTGAAGCCGTTCCAAAAGAGCAGGGTGAGGCGGCTCGCAGTCTCGGCATGAACGAAAAACAGGCTATGTTCCAAGTCATCCTTCCACAGGCCTTGCGCACCATCATTCCCGCTATCGGTAACCAGACCCTGGGAATGTTGAAAGACACCAGTCTGGTTTCAGTGCTTGCCATTTCCGACATCCTTCGAGTCGGCAACGAATACGCCACCAAGCACTTCAATTATTTTGAGACCTACACATATGTGGCTTTGACCTATTTGTTTCTCACTCTTCTGTTAGCACGCGGAGTGCAAAATCTGGAATATCGTTTCAGGGCAGTGTAATCAGTGAGCCACTAGAAGGCTAATACCGTGCTAGCCAGATTCCGAGGAACAGGGCGATGGCTATGAGCCACATTGTCATCTTGCTGAGGCCGATTATTTTTCTGAGGGTATCGGGCACCAGTTTTTTGTTTTGCGGACTAAGGTCCAAATCCGAGATATGGATTCTTAGTGAGAAGGTCACATACATGCTGGTGAAAAACGCTCCTGCTACGAACACCATTTTGATCCCGAACAGGTTGTAGTAACCGGGTTTGAGCCCTACTTGTGCCGAATAGTTTTCCAGCAGGAAGTAGATACCGGATCCTATTAGTATAAGCAGACTGGCGAACACGGTCGGTGCCATCAGGTCGACAATTTTATAAGCAGGCGAATTTTCGTTGCGTTCGGTCTGCCCTTTTTCGACTACAGGAAGATAGACTTTCAAGCAATAGACGAGGCTTCCCAGTGCTACTCCTGCTGCTAGAAGATGGATGAAAATGATAATGACGTTTGTCATGAAGAATGTATTTAGGTTTAGCGTTTAGTTTGTTCGAGATAATTGATAAGCAGACGCACACCATAACCGGATGGGCCTTTAGGGATGTATGGCTTTTCGTATCCCCATGCGGTGCCTGCTATATCAATGTGTGTCCAGGGTTGGTCGCCGGCGAAAGCTTTGAGGAACGCTGCACCCATGCTGCTGCCTGCGCCAACTCCCGGCGACGCGATATTTTTAAGGTCGGCGATATCGCTTTTGGTGGCTTTTTCAAATTCTTCCCACAGTGGCAGTTCCCACACTCGTTCGCCGGTTGCGTCTCCGGATTCTTTCAATCGTTTGATCATGGCAGGGTTGGTGCCAATGACGGCGGCTGCTTGGTGCCCCAATGCCATGAGCACGGCTCCTGTCAGGGTGGCGAGGTCGATCACCTCTTTTGGATTATAGCGTTGAGCGTAGGTCAGTGCGTCTGCCAGCACCAGTCTGCCTTCGGCATCGGTGTTGAGCACTTCGATCGTTTTGCCGGACATGCTTTTCAAAATGTCGCCGGGCTTGATAGCCAATCCATCAGGCATATTTTCTGCTGCGGCCACGATGCCCACAACGTTGATTTTTAGTTTCAGATCGGCAATGGCTTGCAGGGCTCCCAGTGTTGCCGCAGCACCGGACATGTCCATTTTCATTTCGTCCATGCCTGATCCGGGTTTGAGCGAAATGCCACCAGTATCAAAGGTGACGCCTTTGCCCACTATTACGGTGGGGGCTTTGCTTTTTGCGGCACCGAAATATTCCAAAACGATCAGGGCCGGGGGTTCATTGCTACCACGCGAAACACCAAGCAGAGCACCCATGCCGAGTTTTTCCATTTCTTTCTTGCCCAGTACTTTGCAGATGATTTTGCTTTTGCGGGCCATTTTTTTTGCATGGTCAGCCAGATAAGTCGGAGTAGCGGTGTTGCCGGGATGTGATACTAAATTCCTCGCGGCATGCACAGCGTTGACAATTTTTTCTGTCCGCGTGATGGCCTTTGCCAAAGTGGCCTGTCGGGTTTTGGTCGCAGGGACAAGGGTCAACGTTTGCAGTCGGCTTGGTGGGTCGTCTTTTTCATCGCGGGACTTGTATTCGTCAAAATGGTAGAGGGCGAGTCCTGCCCCTTCGGCAACGGCTCCGGCGAGTTCACCATAGCGCGGGCCTTTGGCGATTTTGTCGAAACAGCCATCGTTCAAATAAACCGATGCGGATTTGAAGTTTGATCCTTCTGCCAGTTTTACGGCGGTTGCCGATGCTTTGCAGATTGTTTCGGTTTTCACGTCTTTGGCTTTGCCGACACCGACCAGTAACAGATTATCGGCTTTCAGGCAGCCGGTGCTGTTGAGCAAAAGAGTCTGGTTGGGTTTTCCTGTGAAACGTTTGTTTTCGAACGCCAAAGTGATGGCACCGTTGAGAGCGTCATCTATGATTTTCAGAGTTCCTCCCGGCTTTTTTTCTTCCGGGCAGGGCAGAATCAGGCATTCGGCTTTATGGTCTAAGGGGCTATCGGATTTCTGATTTATTATTATCATTTGAGTGATTTTTTAAAATAGAAGGTTGGTGAACATTGCTGGGCAGTCTATATTTATGCTCATTGGCAATCAACCTCAATTTTTACATTCATTGCAGGATTTGCGATGGAAAATATGATGGGGATATCTGCTTTCAACGGAGGGGAGTGGAGCACTTTGCTGGTTTTGTGCCCTGAAACCGGTTTGCCAATGGTGTGAAACGAAAGAAGCAAACCCTTTATTGTGAAGGGCTTACTTGCTGTGGCGAGGAAGTGAGTGCTCTGAGTTGCTGGTTCTGTTGGGTATGTAGGAAGTTGAAAACAAGGCCTTTATGAAATTGGCCAAAGCCTTGCAAAATCAGGTGGAAAGCAAGGATTGACAATCCGGGTTCGGGTCACTAGAATGGCTGGAATTTTCCTGAGTTTTATGAGACATTTATGAATCTGGCGGGAGTGTTTTCCCCGGCTGGATATCGAACTAATAAAGTAAGTAAAAAACTTTCGAATAACGGAGATCGTTCATGGAAGTCGTTGAAGAACAGGGCCAGGCAGTTGAGCAAAAACAGGGCCAGGTAAAAATAACCGTCTGCATGAGTCTGAGTGGAATTGCTGAGGGAAGTCAGGAAGTTTATGACGAATTCCTGAAGCAGATTGGCGAATTGGAAGCCAATGCCGCGCTTGGTGAAAGAAAATGTGATATGGGCCAGGTTGGATGTCGCGGATATTGTAGCCGTGATGTTCTGGTAGACGTTTATGTTCCCGGTGAAGCTCGTGTGACTTACGAGAAAGTTAAACCGGCGATGGTTAAAAACATACTGAATGATCATATTGTCGGCGGCAAGGTGTTCAAGAAGGCTGCTTCGAAAGAAGATTATTATACGACTCTGGGCAAGCAAACCCGTGTGGCTTTGGAGCACGGCGGTTCTATCGACCCTGAAAATATTGATGAATACATTCAAGTCGGCGGTTATGAATCTTTGAAAAAAGTTCTGACTACGATGAAGCCGGAAGAAGTGATCGCGGAAGTTAAGAAATCCGGGTTACGCGGCAAAGGTGGCGGAGGATTTGTCACGGCTAACAAGTGGGAAAAAGCGGCCAAGGCTCCGACGGACGAAAAAGGCACCCGCTACATCATGGTCAACGGAGACGAGGGCAACCCGGCTTCTTATATGGACCGGAGCATTATGGAAGGTGCGACGCATCAGGTTCTGGAAGGCTTGTTGATCGGGGCTTATGCCATTGGCGCGACTGAAGGGATCATCTACACACGTTCTGATTACTCGATTGCAGTCCGGCGACTGAATCTGGCTATTGAGCAGGCCAGAGAGAGAGGATTTCTCGGCGACAATATTATGGGTTCAGACTTCAGCATCAATATTCGGGTGCATGAAGGGCTTGAGGCGTTCATCGGTGGTGAGTCCACAGCTTTGATGCAGTCGGTTGAGGGCAAGCGTCCTTTTCCGAAAGCGCAACCGCCACATTCCTGCGATTCCGGGTTGTGGGGCAAACCGACTGTTTTGAATAATGCCGAAACCTGGGCCACAGTCCCTTCGATCATCAAGAAGGGTGCAGACTGGTATGCGGGAATGGGCAATGAAAATGCTCAGGGTTGCAAAGTCTGGGCGATTTCCGGAAACATCAAGTACAACGGTTTGATGGAACTGGATATGAAAACCACCTTTGCGGAAGCCATTACTGACTATTGTGGTGGCATCCAAAAGAAGAATGATCTCAAGGTGATTCATGTTGGTGGTGTAACGGGTGGATTCCTTCCCCCTGAAAAAGCTGATACCGCAACAGACTACGAAAGTCTCATTGATGCAGGTGTGTTGATGGGACAGGCCAGTTTTGCGGCCTATGATGAATCGGCTTGTGTGATTGATCTTTCGCTTTTTTCTATCGGATTTAACGAAGGCGAAACCTGCGGCAAGTGTACTCCCTGCCGGATTGGTCTGACGCTGATAAAAAATAAACTGACAGATATCGCTGAAGGCCGTGGCAAACTTGAAGATCTCGACAAGCTTCAGGAGTTGTGTGAAGAGATCAGCCAGACTTCATTGTGCGGGCTGGGTGAAACGGCACCGAAGGCGATATTGACCGGATTGAAATATTTCCGTAAAGAATATGAACGACACATTGTCGACCAAATCTGTGACGCGGCCCGCTGTGTTGGCCTTTATCGTTATTATGTTAAGGAAGAGGATTGTGTGGCCTGTGGCGCGTGCATCAAGCCGTGTCCGACTGGGGCTATCACCGGGGGAACCCGTAAAGTTGCAGCACACATTGATATGGACTTGTGTATCAACTGCAATGCTTGTTACCAAGCCTGCGGATTCCTGGCGATTGAATAAAATTAATTTTAAAAAAGCCTGTCGGCATTTGCCGGCAGGCTTTTTTTGTTCCATCAATCAGTGGTTTTTTCTAATCGAATGCGTTTCAAATATAATAGTTCCATGGCGTTGTTCTTCAGGCCTTTTACATACGGCTTGACCAATAAGTTCTGCGAGGATACAAAGAGAGGAATCATGGGGACTTCTTTTTCAGTGAGCAGGACCTGGGCTTCATCGTAGACGACTTTTCTTTCTTCGGGTATTTTCAATGTGGAGCCCAGGGCGATCAGCTCATCTTAATGCGGATGGGACAATCGAAGCCGGTTTTGACCGCTGGTTTTGATGAACAGGTTCATGAAATTGTCGGGATCTGGAAAATCTGCTCCCCATCCAAGCCTGAAAATCTCTGGAGGGTCCAGGTCCAACCGACTGAGAAAAACTTTCCACTCCAGACTTTCGAAATCAATCTGCACATTCAGATGTTCCTTCCATTGAGCTTGAATGAATTCTCCCATGATCCTGTTGACACCCCCTGTGTTGAAGACTGCGGTGACTTTGGGGAACCCTTTGCCGTCTGGATATCCTGCCTGTGCCAACAAGTCTCTTGCCTTTTTAGGATGAAACTTTGACCCAATACTTTCGTTGTAACCAAACATGCCTTTGGGAATCCATGATGAGGAGGGCAGTTCTCCTCCTTTCAGGAATTTGGGAATGCGGGATCGGTCAATCGCATGAGCAAAAGCTTGTCGGACGAGGGCATTATCAAAGGGAGGCTTTTGCACATTAAAACCGTAGTAATAACCTCTTAACTGGGGCTTGTTTCGGTATTCGAGACTGGATTTATAATGAGGAATTGCTACAGGCGGTAATTCGAGGTAGTCCAGTTCTCCGGTTTCGTAAAGGGTCAGAGCGGTGGTGGGTTCTTGCACTACGAAAACACGGATGGTATCTACAGCGGGTTTTCCCTCGTAATGATGAGGGTTGGCTTTCAAAACCAGTTTGTATTCGTGTTCCCACTCTTCCAGGGTATAAGCGCCATTGGTGACAATGTTTTCAGGCTCTGTCCAGGAATCACCATGTTGACGAATAATATCTTCCCGGGCCGGGTGTGTGACCATAAACGTGGTGATGCTGGGGAAGTAGCTGACAGGTTTTTTTAATCGAACTTCAAGCACATCGGGTGCCAGTGCCCGCACTCCGACCTGACTGGGATCTGTAATTTCTCCCGAGTTATATTGCGATGCATTTTCAATGTCGAAGAGGAAGTAAGCATATTGGGCCGCTGTTTCTGGTGCGAGCAATCGTTTCCAGGAATACTCAAAGTCTGCTGCCGTGACGGGTTTCCCGTCACTCCAATAGACATCTTTACGCAGAAAAAAAGTGATGGTCTGCCCATCCTCCGAGTATTCCCATCTTTTTGCGATGGCAGGTTTGACATTTAATTCGGAGTCGTATTGGGTGAGTCCCTCCATAATATTGGTGAGAATAGTGATAGAAACATTGTCTGTCGCCATGGTCCAGTCGAGGGTAGGGGGCTCGGTTATTATGGACATGCGAAA
>JAJDBI010000178.1 GCA_029261435.1 Nitrospinaceae bacterium | reverse complement strand
GTCATCGTTCAGTCGGAGGAATGCGAGCGAGTATCTATAACGCCATGCCTGAAGCTGGCGTTGATGCTCTGATTGATTATATGAAGGATTTTGAAAAGCGTAAGGCCTAAAAGGAGTGACCGCCGCTTAGGAAATATTATTAGAAGCTAATTGAGAAGAACCGCCGGTAATTTCCGGCCATCATTATTTGGAGTTAACGAATGAAAGTTCTTGTGTCTGACAATCTCTCCGCTGTGGGAGTTGACATTCTAAAAAAAGAATCCGGGATCGAGGTCGATGTTAAAACCGGTCTGCCCAAAGAAGAATTAATTAAAATCATTGCCGACTACGATGGATTAATTGTCCGAAGTGCCACCAAAGTCGTCGCTGAAATTATTCAGGCCGCTGACAACCTGAAAGTAATCGGACGAGCTGGAGTTGGCGTGGACAATATTGATTTGGCCGCGGCGGGTGCCAAGGGCATCATTGTCATGAATGCTCCGGAAGGAAATATGATCACAACTGCCGAGCATACCATGGCATTGCTGTTGTCCTTGTCCCGGAACATCCCGCAAGCCAGTTCCACCCTGAAAAACAAAAAATGGGCGCCCAAAGAGTTCATGGGAGTAGAGCTTTTTGAAAAAACTCTGGGCATTGTCGGTTTGGGCCGCATTGGATCCAATGTCGCGGAACGGGCACGTGGTTTCAAGATGAAGATACTGGCCTATGATCCCTACGTCACGCAGGAAAGAGCTGAAATCCTGGGCGTGGAGCTGGTAGAAATGAAAGACCTGTTTGAACGATCTGATTTTCTGAGTCTGCACACTCCTGGACTGGCAGATGGCACGCCGTTGCTTGGAAAAGAACAGTTCGATCAAATGAAGCCCGGCATTCGCATTGTCAACTGCGCTCGCGGGTCATTGATAGATGATGCTGCCCTGATTGAAGCTATTAAGTCAAAAAAAGTCGCCGGAGCCGCGCTGGACGTTTACCACAAAGAACCTCTCGATCTAGACAGCCCTCTTCTCGAAGTGGACGAAATCATCTGCACCCCACACCTGGGAGCATCCACAGGAGAGGCACAGGAAAAAGTGGCCACCTCAATGTGCGATCAAATCATCGACTATCTCAAATATGGCAACGTCCGCAATGCCGTCAATGTTCCTTCTATTGATGCCGAAACGCTGGCTAAAATCCAACCCTACCTCACATTAGGCGAAGACCTTGGTCAATTTGTTTCTCAACTGATCGATGGCCCGGTAACACGTGTTGACATTCAATACAAAGGCGAAGTGTCAACTATGCAGATAAAACCGGTGACCAATGCCATTTTAAAAGGACTCTTCAACCGTTCTATTGATGAAATCAATATGGTGAATGCTCCCTTCATCGCAAAAGAGAGAGGGATTGAAGTGCAAGAGTCTACGAGCAGCGAAGTTCACGAATACACCAGCACAGTACAAGTGCAAATCATAAGTGAGAGCGGAACCCGAAAGGTTACCGGTAGTATTTTTGGCAATGGCGATTCCAGAATCGTACAGTTTGACGAATACCATATGGAAGCCGTCCTCTCTAAAAATATGCTCGTGCTCAATAACATGGATGTACCTGGAGTGATCGGTAACCTGGGAAATATTCTCGGG
Organism: Nitrospinaceae bacterium; assembly: GCA_029261435.1. Classification (GTDB taxonomy): domain Bacteria; phylum Nitrospinota; class Nitrospinia; order Nitrospinales; family VA-1; genus LS-NOB. The sequence continues at coordinate 6,814 of JAJDBI010000178.1, read as the reverse complement.
AAAAACAAGCTGAACATTGCAGGCTTTCATCTAGGCAGGCAAAAAGAAGAAGGTAAGGCTATCTCCATTGTGAATATCGATTCACCGCCGACCACTGAAACATTGAGGGCGTTGCGCGACACATCCAATATTCTCAGTGTTGACAGCGTTACCCTTTAGAGTAGAATCATCTCAAACAAACAGAAACAAAAAAGCGAGGCTCCCTTTTCAGGAAGCCTCGCTTGATTTTTTTGGAGTTCGTCTGGTCAACCTTCCTTCGTCTGACCGTCCTCTTCACCATCTTTGGCAGCCGGCACAACCTTCTGACCGAAAACACTGGCTATCACTTCATTGATGGCATCATGGCCCAGAATATTATAAACCGTATTTGCCGATTTAAAATGCGGGCTGGTAAACAGGCTTAAAACCTTTTTACTGGTGTAACCCAGCATCATGAACTCATGCGCATAGTTTTCCGCCACTAGCCTTAGCGTATCATCATCAGCATCCTCATCACCCGTCGGAGGACCTGCATCCGGGTCAACGTCTTCCTGAATTTCGTAAACATAAATCAAATGCCAGCCAAACTCAGTCTTAACAGGACCAACGACATCTCCCTCCTGAGCAGTGAATGCGGCAACTTCAAAGGGCCGAACCATAGCTCCTTTTCCAAACCAACCCAGATCTCCACCACGCTTTTTGGATGGGCATTCACTAAACTCCTCTGCCAGCTTGGTAAATTCCTCGCCTTGGTCAATTTTTTCTTTCAACTCATCTGCAAGCTCTTTGGCTCCCACGAGAATATGTCGGGCCTGAACTTTTTTAACTTTTCGCTCTTTAGCCATGATTCAATACCATGAAATTATATAGAATGGTTTTTCCGTTTCCAGAAAGCCCGTTTCAGCAAATAATCTACTGCTCCAACATTTGCGTCAATTCAGCATCAACGCACAACACTTCTTATATTTCTTGCCGGATCCACAGGGGCAAGGGTCGTTCGGCTTTATTTTCCCTTCCTGCACCTTTAGTCCTGGTGTATTTTTCAATAAGTCCTGACCAATTTTTTTTGCTTCCTTATAACGTTTTTTCATTCTCTCATTAAAATCTGGAATCGACTGATTGATAGCAATCAACATATCGCTATTGGAAGATTCCAGCTTGGCATCTTCCTTTTCTCTAAGGCGTTCATCCAGAAAATAGGTTGAGGAAAAAATCGGCGCCTGATCTGCGTTATCCAATTCCAACTTATAAAAAGAAAGCTTCAAACTGCGATTATCATTTCGTGGATCGATATCATAAGAATCTTCTGCAAAATACTGATCCTTGTTAAAATTAAAGTCGAGCATTTCTTTGTTTCGCGGGAACAGTTCAAAGAAATTGTAATAATTTCCCGGCTCAAACTCCAGATACGAGGTTGGGTTTTTCTCGCCAAAAGCTTTCGCTTCCACAACTCTCTGTTTGAACAGGAGGATTAACTCATCCGGGGCATCCTTGGCAAAACTCTTGGCAATTTGGGTTTGAACATCTGTTAATCGCGGATGATCGGGAAGAGGATTGAAGGTTTTATTAAAATTCACCTGAAAGGCAAAAGCATTGCCCCGGTTGTCCTGGTCGCGAAGACGCACCACAACATAGTTGTACTCGTAAAAGGGGTGAGTGTGATAAAAGTCTTCAAGGACATACGTATTCTGATAGTTCTCTTCTTCGAACCGGTAAGTCATTTTTGAGTTTTCACTCTCCTGCTTATTGATTTCCCAATAACCTTCGATGACAATTCCCCTTCAACTAAATATTTTCATATCACAGGTTCTATACCTGCTGATAAATACCTGAATACTTACAAACCCAAGCCTTTTTAATCTCGCCAATCAACGAGGCAGGGGAGAATTTGAAAAGCCTGGATATTGTGTAAACACCCCACCAGAGTCTTTACGTTTCTCAATATCCCGAACTGCGCGAACCGAATCCTTGGTGATATCTTCCTTATGATTGGCATTCCCATGACCATAGCGATAATAAAATATTGCGGCGGTAGCATGAGGAAGCTCGTTAGAGGTCCAACTGGTAAAACCTCCTCCCGGTGAGAAAGCCTCACTTATAAAAATGTCCATGCGATCCATATCCCGAATAACATGGTCTTCATCATAAAGACTTTCAGCCTCTTCCAACGTTGGCATTCTCCAATCATCATGCCCTGCAAATTTTTGGTGACCCAACTCCTTAATGTAATCCAAAGCTTTATACCAGTTCAGCCATTTACTGGTATCCTGAAAAGAATCCGTTTGTTTCCACACCAACTTGGTTTCCAAATCGGTCACTGTTCCGTTTCCATTGTCTACAAATCTTTTTTTCAATTCCACGCTTATCTCCAACCTTACTCTTAATTTTTAGTCGTCCTGTTTATCAATATCACGAACTAATCTAGTCGTCCCTCTCGATACGCGAAAAATATCATCGTACATGATGGCTCCTTTTCGAAAGCTAATGCGCACACCCTGTATGTTATGACGAACATCACTGGTCCAGCAAAGAAATCCACAGCCGGGCTCAAACAAAGCAGGTATATTAATTACCTGCCCCATATTATCTTTATTTTGTAATTTTTTATCGAAGAGACTTTTAGCCTCCTCTGCTGTGGGAATTCTCCAGTTGGAAAAACCGGCAAACCGCTTACGGTTAAGACTTACAGCAAACTCTTTAGTCTGACGTTGGTTCATCCATTTCTTTGACATCTGCCAGGTATCTTGTTTGAGCCAAACAAGACGCTTGGCGGCATCAATAACCGTGTCGCTATCCCCTTCTATAAATCGCTCGCTCACTTGCCCTGAACTCTCTTCACCCATGGCTTTTATGAGTCACTTTCCAGATCCCGGACCGCACGGACACCATGACTGCGCAGACCGACCTGATGCCATTTATAGTCGCCATTGTAGTAATGAAAACGAATGGCCAATCCCTTATCAGACTTATTCAGTGTTTTTGTCCAGCAAGTCAAACCACATCCAGCAGGAAAACCTTTGGCTAAAAATACCGTATCGCCATAATTGTCCGTAACAGGATTGGAAACATCATAAATTGCCTGCGCTTCCTTGCGAGTTGGCATACGCCAATTTTGATAACCACAATACCTGGTCCTGTTAAGCTCCTGAACGTAGGTCTTGGCCTCAGACCAACTCACCCACTTGTCCAACTCCATATAGGAATCTGCAGCTTTCCACATCAGGCCTGTCTTGTTATCAGTGATGGTACCGTCCTTATGTAGCTCAATACGGACAAAGTCAGGATCTTCCTCTTCATGAAGGTTATCTCGCACCAGACGCACCGCACTGGGGAAACCATCATTTTCTTTAGCCAACCAGAATTCGTAATCGGACCGATAGTCGTAGGCCATGGCAGCCTTAGCTCCGCGGGTTTGGCTGGTCCAGGTTGAGAAACCGCACCCAGAAGTAAAAACAGAATCGATATGGATTTCACAACCTTCTACATCCATATTGCTGGCTGAGCGATGAAAAAGATATTTGGCTTCAGAAGCGGAAGGAATACGCCAGTTGTTATACCCAGCGAATTTTTCTTCATTCATTTTGCGTGCTAACTCCTGGCTTTCATGCCAGGTGATCAAGCGTCCGAGGTTGACCCAGGTGTCCTTTTTCATCCACATGAGGTCATGTTTTGGATCAGTTACGGTATCGTCTCCGTTATCCAGATACTCTATTTCCACTTTGGTTTCTGTCATAAGCTTATTTTCTACGTGTAGGTGACTGATACCGCGAGACCTTATCTTTTCTACAGATACGAACCGAGCCGAAACTATATTCTTCAACACTAACTACTTTACCTTCGCTATAGTCAAATCTCGGCCTGCGAGTGGATGTATCCCCAGCAATCCAAGCAGTTTTAAACGCTCCTTCAGGAAACACCGGATCTAGATGAAGGGACACCCCACCCTTTCCCGGGTTTTCGCATGACTCATCAAAAAGTGATGTGACTTCATCGATATTAGGCAGTCGCCAGTCGTCAAACCCACCAATTTTTCTAAGGTTCTTTCTATCGGCAAACTCCACCGCCTCATGCCAGTTAAAAAACTTACCTTTGTCCTGCCAGGAATCCTTCTTCAACCAGTAAAGACGAGTTTTATTATCAAAAATAACGTCACGGCCTTTCTCGACAAACCTTTTCGGCTTATCATCCTTCTTGGCCAGAGACTGCTCTGTATGTTTGACTGGAGACTTTTCTGTTTCCTGGGGAAATTCTTCTGTCATTTTTTTCTATTTCTCAAATGGCCGACAAAATCGGCAGGTTGAATACTTTGTTATATACTTATCTCGCCAGTATAGCCTATTTGCACACTGTCCTCATCGGCATTGACAATGACAGGAACCACATACTTGTCGTCGGTGTATTCCAGCAACTTCTTCAGCCCCTGTGGATCTTTATCCACATTTACAAATGCAAAAGACCTGTGCTGTTTTTTAAAGTCCTCCACGACCTTCTGGGTGTGAGGGCAATCCTCCTTGCCAAAAATCATATAATTCGCCATAACACTCCAGTCAGAATCCCCCAACATCGGGGTGGCTGTTAACGTTAATATGTCTTGCTATCTTTGCGCCATTCAGGTTCCCACTCTTCCTGAACCACATCACGAGTCACTCGACAATGGGAATATTCGTTGTCCTTATGCTCCCACATATCATTACCCGTCACATAACTGAATTTTTGCGCATATTGCTGGTAGTCCGGTTTTTCTTCATAGGTCCAGGTATTATGCCCCCCACCCGGCTCAAACAAATCTGAAATGTGAATTTCAGCCTCAGCCTTATCCTGATTCGACTGAGTAAACGAAAAAAGGCTTTTGGCCTCTTCTCCGCTGGGTAATCTCCAGTCATCAAATCCTGCAAACTTTTTGTCATTCAACATTTCGCAGTAATCGTGAGCTTCAAACCAAGTGATCCCATAATTATACTCTTTATAGGAATCGTCCTTTTTCCACATCAGACTAGAAATGGTGTCGCTGATGGTTCCATCACCATTATCGATGAAGTTAGGAACCTCCTCCTCCACCACAGCAACATCTTCTTCGTCCTCATCACCCCACTCATCTTCACCAACCCACTCAGTCTCAGGCTCACCCTCTAAAGTTTCCGGATCAGCTGCATCATCAAATTCTGTGGGGTCATCATTTTCAGACATTTTAAACCTCAACTTTTAAATCAAAAATTATCAATCCAGGTCTCTGACCATACGCACGGATGTCCCGGTGGTCGACACCGACTGGTCTACACAAACCTCCCTCATATTTGGAAAGTAACTCTTCCACGCATAAGAATCATAACGGGTTTCAGACGTCCACACACAGGTTTCACCGCCAGCCTGATAATTGGAAACCCGCCGTGCCGGTTTTTTTGGTAAGTTCAGGAACACATCCCGATACTCATTTTGATTGCGGAAAAGAGAACGGACCTCACTTTTAGTCGGCAACCGCCAGTCGTTATAACCCAAATAATTTTGTTCATTGCAGGCCTTCACATAAGCATGGCCCTCATCCCAATTGAGCCATTTTCCCAGTTCCTGCCGGGAATCTCGCAACACCCACATCAAATCATTTTCTGAATCTTCAACTGTACCGTCATCCTTCTTTACCCAACTGCATTTTGATTCCGCCACGCCTAAGCCTCGAACCTGTCAGTAAAATAAAAAACACCCTATGCCTCTTGCTCATTCATTCTGTCCCAGTTGAATATTTCCCCATCCCACCAGCGGAAAAAGCAGGACAAACATTGATCTAAATAAATGAGACAAGGAGAAGAGTGTTCGTCTCTTTCACCTATATGAATAAACCGAAAATTTTCTTTTCATTTAAAGTACCATCCAGACACCGGGTTTTCAAGCCAAATCCCAGAAGCTATCTACCCGAAAAACCCTGAATATCCGCAGGAAAAATGCAAACCAGACAGACGCCCTTCGCCTCTTCAAAATACCCTCCAGCAGCATCACCAGGAACACACTTTGTACCTACCTCCAACCACCCCCCTGAGTGATTTTATCTCTGACCTCTGGCACATGGGCAATTTTTGCCTTTGAGTTATCAAACTCGCCTCGCACAAGACGGACACTGGAATTAAGGATATCATCGACCTCCTTATGTCCACCTGCACCACTACTGAAAGAATATACATAGGCTGTGATCTTTCCACGAGTATTACTGGTCCAGGTATCGTGACCACAACCTTTGGCAAATACCTCGTTCAGGTGCACGCGCATGTCATATTTGTCCTTCAGGTCTTTATCCTCATCATAAAGAGAGTGCGCCTCTCTTTTAGTGGGGAATCTCCAGTCCTGATAACCTGCAAAAGAAACTTCATTTTGTCTGGTCAGATATTTTACTGCCGCTGTGTAGCTGACAAACTTCTGGAGGTCCAAATAGGAATCGTTTTTCTTCCACATTAATTGGGTCAGACTATCGGTCACCGTGTCATCCCCATTATCCACAAACCTGTTCTCACTCATAATTGTCCTATTCCAAATTCAACGGATTACTCTATTTTATGCTTCCCGCCAGATAAAATCCAAAAAAAAAGCCGGGGGGCTCTTAAGCCCCCCGGCATAAAATACAGATTAAAGCTTAACGATTGGCTTCTCTACCAGCACCACCACCAGAACCGTTACCATTCTGACTGAAAAGTCCGCGCTCGGTACCCAGAGGCTGACCCATACCCGGCTCAATGTACGTTCCAGGCTTAACATGGTCCAGATGATAGTTGGTCTGATAAGTCTTGTGAGAACCAGCATCCTTTTTCCACTCAACGCGGTTAGCGTTTTCAACGCGGTGGGCTTGACA
>JAJDBI010000177.1 GCA_029261435.1 Nitrospinaceae bacterium | reverse complement strand
CGGGAATGGTTGTGGGTTTGGTCGATTCGTATTTGCGTTAACCCTAAGTGAGTGACTTTGAAACTTAGCGCGATGATATTGCTGTCTATTCCATGTGGTGGAAAAATCGCGTTGCACGACTGTTTCTGATTTTCTTTTTTTCAAGCTTGGGTTCCATGATAGGCACCTATACAGCCGGTGCTTCTATTGTTACCCAGATTTTAGGCTGACCAATGGATGCCCCAAGAGTAGTGGTGACTCCTCCGGCCTTTTGCAAGTCGCCCTCCCTGAGAGCAGAACTATCGAGCCACTTTTCTAATACCGTCTTCAACGAAAAAGGCAGATATCTTTCTGACTCCGAACTGTTCGATTTCTTGAAGGATGCGGATGTCGCTATGATAGGGCGTGACCTTATCAGTGCTGAATTGGTTCGTTCTCTGCCTAAACTGAAAATGATCTCAAAATATGGTGTGGGGCTGGATAATGTGGATCAGGAGGCGTTGGGTCGTGCCAATATTGAATTTCGCGTGAGCTTTGGTACAAACAAAAGGTCTGTGGCCGAACTGACATTGGGGTTCATGATCGGGCTCTGTCACAATATGTTGTCAGAAAAATTAAAAGAAGGGGTTTGGCAACGCGAAGGAGGACAGGAACTCAGCGGAAAAATCGTGGGCGTTATTGGTTGTGGCAATGTGGGGCAGGAGTTGGTACGTCTAATACAACCGTTTCAATGCAAAATCAGGGTTCGGGATATTGCAGACCGTAGTGAATTTTGCCGCCAATTTGATGCAATTGAAATGGCGTTTGATGAACTAGTTGCAGAGGCAGACATTGTAACTCTTCATGTGCCTTTGACAGAAAATACCGAAAATCTTATCAATAAATCTGTCTTTGTAAGAATGAAACCTACAGCGTTTCTGGTCAATACCAGCAGGGGACGGGTGGTTCATCAAGAGGACCTTCATAAGGCATTGGTTTCAGGAGAGATTGCAGGGGCGGGATTGGATGTGTTTTGTCAGGAACCCCCAACCGATATGGATTTTCTTCAACTCTCGAATTTGATGGTGACTCCACATATTGGAGGCAACGCAAAAGAAGCGGTAGAAGCGATGGGTAAGGCGGCTATTCAAAACCTTGTTGAGTATCATAAATTGTCATGACCGAGAAGGAATATAGCCAGGAAGATTGGCAAGGTCACTATGAATCCAATGACCTGGGTTGGGATCTGGGGCAAGTAGCTCCTCCTTTTGTCAAGTTGTGGGAAGAGGAAAAACTGCCTGTGGGTAAAGCTCTGGTTCCGGGTTGTGGAAGGGGACACGAAGTGATTTTTCTCGCAGAAAATGGTTTCGAAGTGACAGCAATTGATTTTTCCAAAGGAGCCGTCACTTATTTAGAGAGCGCCCTGAAAGAGAGAAGTTTGAGTGGCCGGGTTTTGCATCAGGATTTTTTCGGTCTGGATGATTCTCACGATGGTGTTTTTGACCTGGTGCTGGAGCAAACATTTTTTTGCGCTATTTCCCCCAGACAAAGACAGGATTACGTTCAGAAGGTTACGCGAATATTGAAGCCCGGCGGAATGTTGGTGGGGTTGTTTTATCACACCGGTAAAGAGGGTGGCCCTCCTTATAATACTACCCGAGAAGATATTGAAGTGAATTTTGCAAAGAATTTTAAAATCCAGGAACTAGATAAAACATCCTTGTCTGCCGAGCAAAGAAAAGATAAGGAATGGCTGGGTATTTTGAAAAAAAAGGATTAAAGATTCTGTAAAATTTCAGGAAGATTGTTTTTCGGTAAGTTGACTTCCTTCGATACCGGATGAAAACCAATTTCTTCCGATGGATAGGCCGTAAAGAGGTCTCGTAGGGTATCGAGACCGGAATCGGGTGCAAGCCATGTTTCGTATTGTTCGGAGGGTAAAATAATTGGCATTCGCGCATGGATAGGGCTTAGCTTTTCGTTGGCTCCGGTCGTCAGTATTGAATAGGTGTTCAAGCTTATACCTTCGGGACTTTTCCAAGTGGACCAAAGACCGGCAAAGCCGAAGGGGGGTTGGTCTTTTAAGTATATATAGCAAGGTTGTTTTTCAGTTCCCCGCCATTCTATAAAACCATCCGCAGGAATCAGGCAACGTTGGCTTCTAAGTGCGTTTTTGAAACTGGGTTTTTCATGCGCGGTTTCTGATCGTGCGTTGATGAACTTCATTTTTTCATCCTTCGCCCATGATGGTACCAACCCCCATTTCATTGCAGTCAATTCTCTTTGTCCTGAAATATTGATGACCACAGGTGATAGCTGGCTGGGAGCAATATTGTAACTGGGGCGATATTCCAAATTGACATGGAGAGGTCCGAAATGGGACTCAATGGCCTTCAAAGGTTTGGTTAGGGTATATCGTCCGCACATAAAATATAAGTTCGTTCTTAATAAATCTTGAATGGGGTTGGGTCACGATCACGTTTATAGTACTATTAAATTTTGTAAATAAAAAACAGGATATGAAAATTAACTATATGAAAACCTTGAAAAAAATTCATACAGGGATATTCCGAGATGGAGGAGCAGGAGCTTTTGCCAAACGGAGATTTCGTGATAGAAGAAAAAAACTAATGGCGAAGGAAGGCCAGCTTATTGCTGTTACGGGTGTTCCTTACGGCCCGGGTGGAAAGACAACCTGGTCTTACGCTCATAGTCCTACATACCAGGAACCGGCGATGATGCATTTGACCGGCATAAACCAGAATAATGTCATCCTGTTGCTGGACCCGAATTCGAAATTGTCAGATGAAATTTTATTCGTGGATAGCAAAGACAGGGTTATGGAGTTTTGGGAGGGTGTCCGGTTTGGTGTTGGGGATGAACAGAGCTTGAAAGAAGTACGGTCGGTTACAGGGATTCAGGATGTCCGTGATATCCGTGAATTCAAGGATGTCTTGAAAGAGCGGTTTATGAAGCAGAAGAAAAAAACGATGGGAACACTCTGGCTGGAAGGTATCCAAAGAGGTAAAGTCGTCAGCATTAAAACGGATCATAATTTCGACTTTAAAAAGAAGCTTGAGGGTTGGTTGCGGTCCTGGAAGGCTCCTAACGGGGCCTTGAAAAATATAATGAAGAATCATTTCGAACTACGTTTGCCGTTGGATAAATATGATATTGCTAATGCCAGCAAGGCCCAGGATATCACTAACGGCGGATATAAGGTCATGCTGAAAAATTTCAGAAACTTTAAAAATGAATGTCAGGTGCAAGGTTACCTGGAAGGTCAGATGTTGATGAACACACCTTTTGGTCTCAGCTATCCATCCATTGTGGCATCAGGAGTCAATGCAACTGTTCTTCACTACACAAAGAACGATGACGATTTTTCAAAAAATGAAATGATGCTGATTGATTTTGGAGTGCGCTGGATGACCATGCATGCTGATATTACCAGGACTTTCCCCGTATCCGGGCGGTTCAATCCCATGCAGAAAATACTTTATGAAATTGTTTTGAAAGCCCAGGTTGCGGTTGAGAAAAAGGCTCGGGCTGGAATAACGATTGATGAATTGAATACAGTGTGCTGGGATAAGGTCAATGAAGGGATCGAGCGCGACTTCAAGTCGATAGGAGGTAAGCTTAAACTGCAGTATAAGGGCAGGCCGCACGGGGTGAGCCACTTGATGGGGGAGCAGGAGCATGATGGTGATCCTTTCCGCAACTACCTTCAGCAGTCTATGCAACCTGGCTGGATGATCAGTAATGAGCCCGGGTTGTATGGGGAGTTTCGTCTACGCTTGAATGGAAAAAACTATGATGAAAAGATAGGTATTCGTATCGAAGATAATCTTGTGATGACAAAAACTGGGTGTTTGAACCTTTCCAGAAAAATCCCTAAAACTGTAAAGCAAATTGAGAAGTTAATGGCCAACAGGAAAGAGGGTTAGATTTCCTTCAATGCGGAAAGCACGTCTTCGATGTGAGTCTTTACTTTTACCTTGGGGAAGATTTTTTGAATCGTGCCTGTCTTATCAATGATGAAGGTGGTTCGAACAATTCCCATAAAGGTTTTTCCGTAGAGCTTTTTTTCCTGCCATATGCCGTATTTTTGCACTACCTTTTTATCTATGTCGGCAATGAGGGTGAAGGGGAGGTCGTATTTCGCAATAAACTTCTGGTGCCTTTCTATTGAATCGATACTCACACCGAGAATAATGGTGCTTTTGAATTTTTTGTGTTGATCGCGGAAGTCGCAGGCCTGCGTGGTGCAGCCGGGGGTCATGTCCTTGGGATAAAAATAAAGCACGACATTCTTTTTTCCTCTAAAAGAACTGAGTTTGACCTTCTCTCCGTTCTGGTCAATCGCCGTAAAGTCCGGTGCTTTATTTCCTTCTTTTAATTCAGCCATAATTTTTAGCCAGGTAGTTGGGCCAGTAAGTCATCAATGTTCTTATTCAGGTTATTTAATTTTCCTAAAACCTTGTCTTTAGGTTGCCGGTCAGCATCCCTGTTGAAAATCATTCTTGCATCTCCAATCAGTCCTAAAATTAAGCCATGAAGCTTTGGAGTTGGGGTTTTACCTGCTGCGCAAAGACCTTCAAAGGAGACAATCAGGCGTTGCAGTTTGCCGTCAATTTGAAGCCCTAATATTGACTTGTCCTTCAGTGCGGAAGACTGCTCCAGGTACCCCCAAATGCCTCCCTTTGCCTGAATGACTCCCTGACTCCCATGCAATTCTTTTAGTCCTTCTTTGCAAATGTCAGCGGCAAAACTTTTTTGAGTTTGAATCAGGAAAAAACTTAATGCGAGAAAAACCATGAAAACTGAAGAAGTTTTCCAATTCTTAGGTGCGTATTGAAGCTTTGTCATGTGCAGGCTCCCCGTAGCTTGGGTTGTGGGGTCTTTATGAAAAAAATAATGAGCTAGTGTTTCGATTCATTAGACCGGAACAAAAATTTAAAGTCAAACTTAACTTTTCGCAAGCTAAAGAATGACGATTGAGGCTACTGAACTAAAGTCCTGAAAGATTCCAGGGCTCTTAATTTTTCGAAAGTTGGATCTGAGGTGATAATTTTTTTCACTCCAGGATTCATTTTTAAAACAATCTCAAGGTTCTTGATCCCGTCTCCAAGGTCTCCTTTCATAACGTAAGCCCGGGCGAGTAGTAAACGGTGAGCTATGATATTTTCGTGGTTGGGGTGGATGACAAACAATCTTTCCAGAATAGAAATGGTTCGGTTGTATTTTTCATTTTTATAATTGGCGGTGGCGGTATTGAGCAGAGCCGTAAGGTCGGTCGGATTCATTCTCAAAACCATGGAATAGATTCCCATAGCTCGTTGATACATTCCAAAGTGGGCAAAAATCTCTCCCTTTCTGTTGAGAGCATTAATAGGGTCGATGAACAAAGCATTGGGGTTTAGCGGTTGCCGCTCTGTCGAATCAACTTTCTCAGGAAACTCTTCCAGAGTGGCCTTGGCGATTCCATTTGGGTCTCCCAGTCCTTTAGCTTTTTCATAAAGTCCTTTGGCTTTATTTAAGTGGCCGCGCAGAACTTCAATATCTGCTAATTCCTGGTATCCTCGGCTTT
>JAJDBI010000176.1 GCA_029261435.1 Nitrospinaceae bacterium | reverse complement strand
CCATCAATAATCGAAGCCGTCATTGCGCCAGGTTTGGCGTTAGATCGTACCGGGGGGAGAAATGTTTATGGTGGGGGTTATTTTGACTGGCTTTTAAAGCAGTTGCCGGATAAAGCGCTCCGTTTAGGAGTAGCTTATGATTTTCAAATTGTGGATTCGATTCCTCAGGATTCCTGGGATGAAAGGGTTCAGACAATTTTTACTGAAAATGACACGATAAACTGCTGAGCCGCCGGAAGGCTGGGCCAGTTTATTTTAAATATTGAGGTCTTATTACTATGGAAATTTTCTCCACCATTCATGTCACTTTTACAACACTTATTATCGGGATGTCTTTTACTTTGGTGATTGGCTATGCCGTTGGATATTTTTTGCGTAAAATGTTTACCGAATACCAGATAAAAGAAGCGGAGGAGCGTAAAAAGAAAATTGTCCATGAAGCAGAGCAGGAAGTGTTGAGCAAGCTGAAGACTGCAGAGATTGAAGCGCGCGAAAAATCCTTGGTCGTAAAAGCTGAGCTTGAAAAAGAAATGAAAGGGGAGCGGGAAAGGCTTCGTAGTCTGGAAACCGAGCTGGAAAGAAAAGAACGGGAAGTCAGGGCGGAAAACCAAAAATTTCAGACCCGGGAAAAAGACCTTGAAGAGCAAAACAACAAAATCGCAGGTAAAGAGAAAGAGGTTGAGAGTCAAAAACTGGAGTACCAGAAGCTGGTTCAGGAGGAACTGAAAAAGCTTGAGGTGATTGGTTCATACACCGCTGACAAGGCCCGGGAAGAGGTCAAAAACAAGATCCTTGATGAAGCCAAGATGGACGCGGCCCGGGAAGTGAAAAAAATTGAGGAGAATGTTAAAAAGACCGCTGATGATCAAGCCTGCAGGCTCATCACCATGGCTGTCCAGAGGCTTGCTTCAGACCATGTAGCGGAAAGCACAGTTTCAGTGGTGGAACTTCCAAGCGATGATATCAAGGGACGGATCATAGGCCGGGAGGGAAGAAATATACGCGCCTTGGAACAGGCTACAGGGATCGATTTGATCATAGATGATACCCCTGGTGCGGTCGTATTGTCTGGGTTTGACCCTATTAGAAGGGAAGTGGCCCGCCGAGCTTTGGAACAGCTGACCCTCGACGGACGGATTCATCCCGGTCGTATTGAAGACGTCGTTAATAAATGTAAGAAGGAAGTCACCCGGCAGATTCAGGAAGCCGGTGAACAGGCTGTTTTAAATGTTGGCATCGATAATCTTAACCCTGAAATGGTTAAATTATTAGGGCGGCTTAAATATCGCACGAGTTACACCCAGAACGTTCTTGAGCATGTGCAGGAAGTAGCTTTTGTATGTGGAGCCATTGCCGGAGAGTTGGGCTTGAATGTAGCTCTGGCTAAACGGGCAGGGTTGCTGCACGATATTGGCAAGGCCATCGATCATCAGACAGATGGAACGCATACTCAGTTGGGTGTTGATATAGCGAAAAGATATAATGAGCACCCTTTCGTCATCAACTCCATTGCTGCTCACCATGAAGATGAAGAGGCTGAATCCCCTTATGCTGTCCTGGTGGCGGCGGGCGATACCATTTCAGCCTCTCGACCTGGAGCACGTAGAGAAATGCTCGAAACTTATATCAAGCGCATGACCCAGCTGGAAGAAATTGGCGACTCATTCAAAGGGGTGCAAAAAACCTTTGCCATTCAGGCGGGTCGTGAGGTACGGATCATTGTTATGCCTACAGGCGCGAACGATCAAGAGGCCAGCATTTTAGCCAGAGATGTGGCGAAGAGAATTGAGAAAGAGGTGACCTATCCGGGTGAAATTAAAATCACGGTGGTTCGTGAAACCCGGTTTACAGAGTTCGCCCGGTAATGAATGTTTTTGTGTGCCTGCCAGAATACTCGGAATAATTTCCGGGTTCACTGCCCCGGGTTTCCCGGTGCTTCTCCAAAACGAAAAAGAATAGATATCGCATGGAAGATTTAGGACAGTTGGTTAAACTCAGGCGTGAAAAACTCGATGAACTTCGTGGCATGGGAATTTCTCCATACATCAACCGATTTCATATAAGCACCACCTTGTCTGAACTGGTGGAAAAGTATTCAGAAAAATCTAAAGAAGAACTGGATGAGAAAAGCTCGGAATATATAACAGCCGGGCGCATGATGAGTCGGCGCAAGCATGGAAAGACCACGTTTGTGAATATCAAGGACGCATCTGGAGATATTCAGGTTTTTATCAATAAGACTTCTCTGGGTGAAACTGCTTACGAAATATTTGGCAAGTTTGATGTTGGGGATATTGTTGGTGTAGAGGGTAGAATTTCAAAAACCAAAACTGGTGAGTTGACCCTGTTCGCCAGTAAGGTGACCCTGCTTTCCAAGTCGCTCCTGCCGCTTCCTGAAAAGTGGCATGGACTTAAAGATGTTGAGCTTCGTTATCGGCAACGTTATGTAGACTTGATCGTTAACCCTGATGTAAAGAAAGTTTTCGTTGCCAGAAGTCGCATGATCCAGGCGTTGCGCGATTATCTGAACGAACGCAAGTATCTGGAGGTGGAGACCCCGATGATGCAGTCGATACCGGGAGGAGCCACAGCAAAACCATTCAAGACCCACCACAACGCGCTGGATATGGAGTTGTTTCTTCGTGTGGCTCCCGAGTTGTACCTGAAAAGATTGGTGGTGGGAGGCATTGAAAGGGTTTATGAAATCAATAGAAATTTCAGGAACGAGGGAATCTCTACTGAGCATAATCCTGAATTTACTATGGTAGAGTTTTACACAGCCTACGCTGACTACAATGACTTGATGGACTTGACGGAAGAATTGTTTCGGTATATTTGCGACCGGGTATTTCCGGAAAATAATTACCAGTTTCCCTACACTTCGCAAGAAGGAGGAGAAACCCGAGAAATAATGATAGATTTTTCCCAGCCGTTCAAGCGTTGCACATTTCGACAGTCGTTGATAGAGATTGGTGGTATCGGTGAGGAGGTTCTTGATGATCCGCAAAAAACAGTAGAGTTTGCTTTGGAAAATAAGGTTTCCATCGAGAAGAAAGATCATCATGTTAAAATTTTAGCGAAATTGTTTGACCACTTTGTTGAACCTGAGCTTGTTCAGCCAGTGTTCATCACCGATTACCCGATTGAACTCTCACCGCTCTCCAAGAAAAAAGAAGATGACCCGAGCCTGGTGGAACGATTTGAATTGTTCATTGGCCGAAAAGAAATTGCTAATGCCTACACTGAGTTGAATGATCCGATAGACCAGAAACAAAGGTTTGAAGAACAAGTCGCAGAACGCCAGGCGGGTGATGAAGAAGCCCATTGGATGGACCACGACTTTATCCGCGCTCTGGAATATGGCATGCCTCCCACGGCTGGGGAAGGTATAGGGATTGACCGATTGGTTATGTTGTTGACCAATAGCCCGTCCATAAGAGATGTTATTCTTTTCCCGCAATTGAAAAAAGAGTCCTGATTCGGGAAAACAAACCGGTCATTTATTTTTTTCGTTCCTGATATGTCCTACGAACTTTTCGTTAGCTTGCGCCATCTCAAGGCCAAGCGTACCCAGAAATTTATTTCGCTCAATACCTGGATTTCCGTTGGTGGGGTTGCACTCGGTGTCATGGCATTGATTGTGGTTATTGCTGTCATGTCTGGGTTTGGCAAAGACTTGCGGGATAAGATACTGGGCACAAACAGTCATGTTGTGGTCACGAATATCTCCCGGACGGGAATGGATGATTACGAAGCCATTATTAAAAAAATAACACAAACCGAAGGTGTGAATGCAGCGGCTCCGTTCATCCTGAGTCAGGTGATGCTGACATATGGGAGCAATAGCACCGGTGTTGTGGTTCGAGGGGTTGACCCTGAGCGAGAGGCTGGAGTTTCGGATCTGGGAAAAAACCTGGTACAGGGAAGCCTGAAAATGCTTGAAGACCCGGAAGACAATCCCGGGAAACCACGCCGAGATGGAATCATTCTGGGAAAAGAATTGGCGCATCGGTTGGGATTGCAAAACGATGATGCTGTGTCGATGATTTCTCCTGCATCGAGAGTGACGCCCATGGGTCTAGTTCCCAAGATTAAACTGTTCAGGGTGGTAGGATTTTTTGAGTCTGGAATGTTTGAGTACGATTCCAACCTGGCTTTTATTTCCATGCATGCGGCTCAGAAATTTTTCTCGATGAAAGGGAAGGTCAGTGGCATTGAGATCCAGGTAGAAGATATTGAGAGAGCGGATCAGGTGGCAAAAGAAATTCAAGATAACCTGGGGTTTCCTTATTACGCCAGAGACTGGATGCGGATGAATAAGAATTTATTTTCTGCCCTGCGTCTGGAAAAAGTTGTGATGTTTATCATCTTGATCCTGATTATTCTAGTGGCTGCCTTTAATATTGTCAGCACCTTGTTTATGGTGGTTATGGAAAAGAGTAAGGAAATCGCGATTCTTAAGTCCATGGGGGCTTCCCGATCCAGCATCATGAAAATATTCAGTTTTCAGGGTTTGATCATTGGGGTAACAGGAACAGCGATAGGTTGTATCGGCGGATTTACTATTGTGCCGAACCTGAATGAGATTGTCGGTTTCATCGAAACTCTTTTTGGTATCACGGCTTTTCCCAGCGATGTGTATTATCTGGATAAGCTCCCCTCAGAAATTGAGTATCTCGATTCGTTTCTCATTGTTGTTTTTTCTATTGTCATTTGTTTTTTGGCCTCATTGTACCCGGCTTGGAGAGCTTCCCGAATGGACCCTGTGGAAGGTTTGCGTTATGAGTGACTTGAGTCCCGAAACTCCAGAACAAAAATGCCTGATCGAAGCAGTTGGTGTTGATAAAAGTTATTCAACTAAACGCGAGGTGATTCATGTTCTTGCTCAGATGAACCTTAAGGTATTGTCGGGGGAAGTATTGGGAATTGTCGGCGCATCCGGTGTGGGGAAGAGCACTCTTCTTCATGTTCTGGGAGGACTCGATAAACCATTGACCGGAAGCGTTTTATTTCAAGGGAAAAATATTTATAAGCAGTCCAACGGTTATTTAGAAAACTTCCGCAATACACATATTGGATTTGTGTTTCAGTTTTTCAATTTGCTGCCCGATTTTACCGCCTTGGAAAATGCTATGTTTCCAGCCCTCATCCGCAACCAGGACAAGCGTTTGGCTAAAGAGCGGGCTGAGTATTTATTGTGTGAAGTGGGCATGAAGGATCGCATGCATCATAAGCCTGGCGAACTGTCGGGAGGCGAAAGCCAGCGCGTGGCTCTTGCGAGAGGGCTTGTCAATCAGCCGGACCTGCTTTTAGCCGATGAACCAACCGGAAACCTGGACTATCATGCCAGCGACCAGTTGATAGAATTGATCCGTAAATTGAATGAGGAATTTAATCAGACTTTTGTGATTGTCACACATAGTCAGAGAGTAGCCAGGAAGCTGGACCGGGTGATGGAATTGGTCGATGGGAAAGTTGGCCCCACCAGTCAGAACCTGGTCATTTAAAAGTCGTTTGAAGAGTTGAATTTAAAGGAAGGGGAAACCATGAAGCTGGAAAAGATTGCTGAATTGGTTGGTGGGACGTTAATAGGCGATGGTTCACTTGACATATCGGGAATACGAGGTATTGAGCAGGCCGGGGAAGGACATATCACTTTTCTCAGCAAAAAAATCTTCCTCGATGTATTGAATCGTTCTCAAACTTCCGCTGTGTTGGTAAAGAAAGAGATAGATACTCCCGTTTGCCAGGTTATAGTTGCCAGTCCCGAACTTGCTTTTGCCCGTTTGCTGAGGGAATTTCACCCAGAGCCACGGCCCAAACCTGGTGTGCATGACAGAGCGGTGATTGGCAGGAATGTTAAGCTCGGCGAACAGGTCACTTTGTCCGCAGGGGTATGCATTGGGGATGATGTGGAAATTTCCGACAATGTTTTTTTATATCCCGGTGTGGTTGTTGGTGATCGATGTCGGATTGGGAGTCATACGATTTTGTACCCCAATGTCACACTTTATTCCGATACAGAACTGGGGAGCTGTGTGGTCCTTCATGCTGGAGTGGTGATCGGGGCAGATGGTTTCGGCTATACCCTCGATGAAAAAGGAGCACATTATAAAATCAATCAGATCGGTCGAGTGGTGATTGAGAACGATGTTGAGATTGGGGCAAACAGTTGTGTAGATCGAGCGGCCATGGGCATTACGCTCATCAAAAAGGGAACAAAAATAGATAATCTGGTTCAGGTGGCTCACAATTGTACAGTTGGAGAGCATTCAATTCTTGTTGCTCAGGTGGGGCTGGCGGGAAGCTGTACTCTGGGTCATCATGTGGTGCTTGCAGGGCAGGTGGGTGTTGCCGATCATGTTACGCTTGGAGATCAGGTTACCCTCACGGCTCAGTCGGGTACTTTCCGTAATATTGAAAGCAACAATGTTTATGGAGGGCACCCAGCGATTCCTTTGGGCGAGTGGAAAAAATATGTGACTGCTTTGCCAAAGCTTCCCGATCTGGCCCGGAAAGTGCGTGATCTGGAAGCACGTTTAAATGAGATTGAAAACAATCCTCCCGCCCGTTAGAATATTTATATCAACGTTGTTTCGATAAATAATTAACACTGTCATTTGAAGTTATAGATTATGTTTCTATTCCGCATGCAGACTTTGGCCCTGGTCTTTTTTTATGTTTTTACCTTGGGGGCTACTTCTGGGGCAATGTCTGGAACGGCTGTCGAGAAGTACATCCAGAAAAAAATTAAGCGCAATGATAACGTCCTCCGGATTAATGAAAAGAATCTGGGCGATTCGGGGCTGGCTGTTCTAGCCCAAACTCCATTGGTACGTTCTATCACGACTCTGATTTTGTATAAGGTCCATATCAGCGATGAAGGCATTCGTGCGTTGGCTGAATCTCCTAACCTGAAAAATCTTCAATCACTACATCTGGAGCATAATTTTATAACCGACAAGGGAGTGGAGATCATTTCCAACTCCAGGACTTTTTCGAATCTGAAAACTCTCAACCTTTACCATAACCAGATCACTGATGCGGGCGCTAAGGCTATTGCGGATTCGGATACCCTGACACAATTGACGGAGTTGAACCTGAACTATAACCTGATTAAGGGCCCTGGAGCCATCGAACTCACGAGTTCGAAAAAACTGCGTCAGCTTCATAACATCCAACTGGCTTATAACCCTATTGAGAAAAGTGGCAAGCAGGCTTGGAAGCGTTTTCAGTTGATGGAATGGTTTAAAGATCTTCATCGCAACAACAGGTTGAATCAGGTGGGGGAGGCATTAATTGGCGACTTTGGGGTTATGGTATTGCTGGACTTTCCCTTTGTGTCGGAGTTAGAGACATTAGACTTGAAGAATAATGGTTTGACTGATGAAGCGGTGATTGCTCTTTCGCAATCTGAAAGATTGAACAGTTTGGTTTCCTTGAATCTTTCTCAAAATAATATTACGGATGCAGGAGCTCAGGCGCTGGGAAGGTCTCAAAACCTTGAAAGACTTAAGGCCTTGAATTTGAATTTTAATCGAATCGGAGATGAAGGAGCCCGTGCTCTAGCCGAATCTCCACGTTTGGCAAATCTTGAATCCCTAAAACTGGGGCAGAATAAAATTGGCACAGAGGGAGCCCGGGCGTTGAATGAGTCTGAAAACCTTAAAAACCTGAT
>JAJDBI010000175.1 GCA_029261435.1 Nitrospinaceae bacterium | reverse complement strand
TTTCTTGGCCATTGTGCCCTGAAAGGGTAGATCCTGAGTTCTTCTGGATGGTTCGTTCGCAATGACAGGTTATTGGTATCTTAAGTTAAGTATTTTTTATTTGATTGAATCATAAAATCAATAAAAGGTGAACAAGGTGATGATCCATAACGAACCTAACAAACCCGGCCAATATAGAAGTCTGAAGTGACGGGAAAAAAAGTTTCGCACTCCCCAGGTAAACAATGTGGCATTTAAGGCGACCAGTAGAATCATCAGATACATTACAAAATAGAAATATTCCAGATAAAAAAATCCTCCCGAAGGAAAATCTCCTCGAAGGTCAATTTGAGCAAGAATAACCACAAAAATTAAGGCGGCGCATGAAGACAGGATATTCTGCGCATCAAACTCAATTTCTCTTTTTTTGACATACTCCTTCTGAGCCAGCATTAATAGGCCAAAAACAAGCCCGGCAACAACCATAAGCGGAATCACATTGGATACAAAAGGCCCGACAAATTTTCTTTTTACTGTGATGTTGAAGTTGAGCTCAGGTGTATTTACATTTACTTTTTCACCTCTGAATCCCAGGTCTGTGTTATAGCTTTCAAACTTATAATCAAAGAAACTCTTCTCAATTTGCCATCCAGGTAAAATGAGGTCCTTTTCCAACCCTGGTAATGCATATGGGCTGATAAAAGGATAGGACTTCAAGTCTGGAATGGGAAACACTTTTCCATCAAAATCTGCCGACCAGAGGCGCACCCAGATATTATTTTTATCAAAAGGATATTTTGAGTAATCGTATGTTTCGCGCAAAATAGTTTTAAAAGGCCAGCGATAAACTTCGAATATTTCCCTGTCGACTTCTAATTCTTGTTTGTAGGGTTCGGAGAGTAGTGTGTTTTTATCTGAGATTGAGTCAGGGAAAATGACACCTTTGGTAAGACCCTCATCCGCCCCCTTTACAAGTTTTTGCCAGACATATCCTGCTACGGCAATATTATTGGCGGTTTCAAATTCAAGGGAATTAATAAACACTCCTGTGGAAATTTTTTTGGGTTCCTCTGTTCCTCCGTCATTTATTGTTTTTTTTTGATCGAATAAAAATTTCTCCAAATGTGATTGATCTAATATGGTTACATGTTCTCTTTCTTCATATAGTGGGTTTCTTATTGCCTCATTCCATAGAAAGCCAATTCCTACTAAAAATAGAAATGAGGAAATCATAACCAACCACCAATAACCTTTAATCCCTTTCACGTTGAAATAGGTCCACCTGAACCCAAATAACAGAAAAAGTAAAATCAAATTCACAGAGAGCCATACTTTCCTATGCCAAAGTCCTCTATGTTCTTGATCCAGGGTTTTCTGGCTTATAACAGCAACCAGGGACAGATCTCTATCCTCTATGTGTTGGTACATGATCCAGGAAATTTCTCCAGTGTTTGGGTTCTGATATTCAATGATTTGTGATTTCTCAATGAGTACATTGTTTTTTTTATCTTGCCAGAGATTTTCCCAGTGATTATTAAAAAAAATAATGGCTTTATTTGCCTGCCCACACAATGAATCGTGAAAAAGCCATGTTAATTCTCCTGCACCAATTTTGTCACACTCTCTTTCTATCGACTGCTTGTTTTTTTCGTCTTTTGACCAGTAAGAATATATTTGAGATCCAATTTTTAGTAATTGTTTGTCATTTAGTTCCTTGGCGACTTGAAATATTTTTTTCTCATTCCAGACATGTTCCTCTGTGGGGTGGTAGAGCAGGGTGCCATCCTTGAATAGAGCAAATCCATACCCGACTTCTCCAAAGTTCATGTCATTTTTGAAGTTTTCATCAAATCTAAACCTGATTCGGAGATTTCTAATGTCAAAATAAAGGGGCAGTCCGTCACGAATACTGATAGCAGCTTCTTTAAGGATCTTCTCCGCGCTCCCCCTGTTGCTGGCATCATTTCTTCGATCAATATAGTAACCAAATTGAATTATGACCAAAACTAGACCTATGATCCAAATAATAGAAGTCACTCTATAGATTAACTTTTCATGAAGCATGCCTTCATGGGTTTCTGAGGTGGACGTTTCTTCGCTTGCAGCTTCTTCGTTTATTTGTTGAGAGGTTTTATATTTGGAAGATGCAAATTTATTCATAGGTAGAGGATCAAATTTCAGGATTTCTTAACCTTCATTGTTGCAAGATTATCTTCGAGAGTGGGTATGTTACCCAACTGGGTACCGATTTCAGCGAGTGTGTCCAAAAACTCCTTGTTCACTTCTTGAGTTTTGGTGAAATAAAACTCCATAACACCTAGTACCTGTTCTTCTCTTATAATTGGAAACCCAAACCCGGATTTAAGCCCACTATTTATGGCTATCTGTGCTCGTCGAAACGCGGGTTCATCGGCCAGGTTTTCGATCCAAATGGGTTGCATTGAAGCTAAAACTCTTCCGGGTAGGTCTTCGATGAAATTAAAGTCAGGGTTCATGGAAACCTTCTGAAAGGCTTTAAGCATTTCTGGGTCCTTTCTGTACCAAATGCCTGATGATTTCAATTTCGTTTCGGTCGGAAATTTATCATCTAAAACCAAAAAATGACCTACCTGCCATCTCGTGGCAGAACAAATTCTGTCTAAACAAGCCTGGATTATTTCTTCCGAGGTCGATGACGCTTTCATTACATCAATAATTCCTTTGAAACTTTCAGCCAGGATAGAAAATTGTGTGAGATTGATTTTTATTCGCCTGTATTCAAGGTTTCTTCCTAAAATGGAGCTGACTCTATTTATGACCTGCAACAAATGTTTGTCGAGCTCCTCAACTTCCAAAGAAAAAAATTCCAATACACCGGCAACATTGTTTTCGATGAAAACTGGAAACCAAAAACCGCATTTGATGCCGGAGTTCGCAAGAATTCTTTTGTCAAAATCAAACTCATCGATAAGGTTCTTTGAGAATACGGGTGATTCTGTTTGAATAACTTGATTAGGAATTTTCATCCCCTGTGAGTTGAAAGTTGTTTGTCTGATTTTCAAGAAGGCTTTCAGCTCTAACGAGTCCAAGGGGCAACTGGCTGTGTTAAGAGTTAGAGACTCTTTCTCGAGTAGAATGAAACTCCCTACAGCCCAATTCATTTGAGAGCAAACCTTTTCGCAAATATGCTTTGTCATTTTTTCTACGGTGTCGTAATTTTTTGATGCTGTGAATACCTCTTCTACTAATTTAAGGTAAAGGGCTCCTCTTTTTAGTTTTTCACGTGTCTGAACTTTCTCGGTGATATCTTCCCCGATTCCTAAAATAGCCTCGACTTTACCTCTTTCATCGATTCTTGGTGTCATGGTGATGGCAACATTTATTCTCTGCCCATCTCTTGTTATCTCTTCCACCTCTTGTTGGCAGGTTTTTCCGGATTGCAAAACCTCTGTGATTGAGTTCTCAAGAGTTGAACGACCTTTATTCTTGGGATATATGATATTTATGTTTTTACGATCAGTCATTTCGTCTGATTTATAACCTAATTGGTTTTCGGCACCTTTATTCCAGAAAAGAATTTTTCCTTGTGCATCAGTGGAAATAATAGAAACGGACGAAGAGCTGTCCAAAATGCTCTTTAAAAACAAATTTGATTCCTGCAGTTTTATTTTCTGAAATCTATGTTTATATAAATCAAATGAGCAAACCACGAAAAGCAGAACTATCAGGGTCCAACAAAAAATCATAAACCAAAAAATTCCGTTATAGCCTTTAAGTGCTTCGTCATAATCGATCTCCGTGGCTATTCCCATCTCAAAAGTTTTATTCCATACCCCAACACCTATTACTTTGACCCCTCGGTAATCCGGGTATCCCTCAAAACCTGCGAAAATCCTTTCCTTATCTGAACTCTCTCTATATTTATTTTCAGCAACATTCTTAATGTGTTGGGCAACTATTGTTAATGGTCGCCCACTGCTGGGTTTTTCTATAAAACCCTGTGTTATGTCTCCCCCTGGGTCGCGAATCTGGATATTAAGGATTCCAGTCTCGTCAGGAGCAAGAAAACCAAATTTATGTATGAGGCTTCGTAAAAACCGACTTTCGGATAGGAGGTACCCTGATTTGCTGAAGGCATAGGTTTCTCCAGTTTTGCCTATTTGAGCGTCTTTGTGAAGCCTGGAAAAGCCCTTATTGGGGTCAATCCTAAAAACCAGTGCTAAAGATTTCTGCTTATAGTTTTTGATATGTTTTGCTACAAACATGATGGGGTTTGCGTTGTCCTCAAAAATCATTGGGTGGCTGATAACAGCACGACTCTGAGCAAAAACTTTGTCTAGAAATTCTCTGCGTTCCGGGTGTTTATCCTGAAGCTGGTAGAGGTCATGCGTTACTTCAGACGGTGAGCCCAGAGTTTTATAGGTTTTTCCCACCTCATCAATGATGTACTTGGCGTCGTACTCTGGGTGCTTTTTTATCCACTTGTTGAAATTATCACTGCTGACAGTACCCTGAAGTATGTTTGATTCAGCCCAACGGGTGACTTCCTCTTTTCGCAATTCTGCCCAAGAATCAAGAGATCCGCTTACGGAATTTAGAACTGCAAGTAATTGCGTACCAAGTATTTCCTTATGACTGTCTTTGATATCTTTCAGGTATAAATGGGATATATACCCTCCAAAAATTATAAATAGTATGCCCGTATATATAATGCGCGTCATCTCCATCAGGAGAAGATCTCTTTTTTTTTCAGTTCTTTGCTTTAGAAAGTTTCCCATAACCTAAACCGGCTTGTTGAGCTAGAAAATTGGCGTTTAAGATAGTGGTCTGGGATCAATTATATCGTAATAATATTTGGAGTACCAATATTTGTAGGGTAATATTGAAAATCGGAACCCTGTGATGTGCGTAGACTTTAAGGAGGTTAAGGAAGCGCTAAGGCAGGTTATGCAGAGAAGCTGTTCTGAGTTGAAACGGGGGTGATATTGGTTGACTAGCTATCACTCATCCAGCCAGAGGGTGAACCAGCTTGAGATGGATTTTTTGTTGCCAGTCTCTTCCTGATATCCATCCCACACGTTGAAGGCGATGGGAATAGGTCTACCGGTCTGGAACTGAATGTCATCAACATCGGCTTTGAAGGCGCGTTTCAAAATTACTGAATACTTGCCATACCTGAAATTTCCCTTGGCTTTGATACCTTCTTCTTCTTCCTTGGACCAGTTTTCCAGTCCGGTGGCGTGTATCTCTGTCGCTGTGTTGGTGGAGGTTGTCCATTTCCAAAGGTTGACAGGGTGTTCAGCATCGCCATTGAGAAAGTAGGGTTTTTGATCATCTAGTTTTATGGGAAATTGCACTGCGATAGCGTCCGGGTATTCGGGTGTGACAGGCTCCTGAGTTTCTTCAGGATCCTGTCCCTGCATATGCTCAGGTAGAGGTGGAGCAGGAGACTCTTTAACATCTATAAATTCTTTGAGTCTTGGGTCGAGCGATGGGTCGTCCCATTGAATATAAAGTGCAACTTCCTTTTTGTTATGGATCGCACGAATTGTCAAGTTGCGTACTGTCGGAAAATAGGATTTAGGTTTAGCCTGAAGTTGGCCTCCTAAAGGTACGAAGCTGGCTTGTGCTTCTTGCCATTCCTTTGCATTGGGGTCGTCTGAAATTTCTCCCGCCACTTTTTTAGCGTGAATGGGGCTCTGCATTTTGGGCTGAGTGGATGGAGCAAGCGTGCTGACGAAGTTGACGATATCCCAAATTTGTTCATCGCTGAAGACTCTTGGCGAGAACTTGGGCATGGAGGTTGTGGAGAGCCCTGTACGCAGGGTTTTAAAGATATCTTTACGTGTACTGCCTCTGCGAAAGGTCCAGGGCTGGCTCAAATTTCTCGGCCAGATAGCGCTGGATGAATAATCCACAATACGTTGTGTGGTCACTCCATCGCCTCGCCCTTCAACACCGTGACACCCGGAACATTGTGTCATGAAGAGTGTTTTACCTCGCTCTACACTTTCAGGGGAAAGAGTCGGTTCTTTGCCAACTTTTACAATCTTATGCTTTTTTCCTCGCTTTTTAAATTTTTCAAATTTTTTGGAAAGGGACTTTATATAAATCAGCAGACTCTTGCGGTCACTTTCTGGCAGGTGTTTCCAGCCGGGCATGGTGGTTGAACGCAAGCCGTTGTTGATGACGTTCATCAAATCTTTATCGGTGGGAATTTTCCCAAACGATGTGGATCGAATTTTTATATGTCCTTTAGTGAGGTTCCTTGGTTGTGGCATCGAGTAGTCTGCCGCAGGGCCATCTCCTTTACCTTTGTCTCCGTGGCAATAGGCGCATTTTTCAAGATATACCTGTTTTCCTCTCTCTAGAGAAGCTGGTTTCTGTTTACCCGATTTGGCATGGCGTTGTCCGGCTGTATCATAAATATAGGAGATGATTTTCCAGACATCTTTCTCACTCAGAGTATTTTCCCAGGCTGGCATAGCCGAATTCCAAGGCTCATATTTTTCAGGAAGCCCTTGGCCTCCTTTCATGATACGCCAGAAGGTATAAGCCTGAGGCCGGGCGAGGATGGAGTCGAGACGGGTGAAATCGGCAGGGGGTGGAAAAAAACTTTTTCCAAATATTCCGTTACCGTCAAGCAAGTCACCATGGCAGAAAAAACAATGCTTGGTGTATAAGGTGCCGCCCTTATTAAGAACTCTCGGGTCGCCTTTATAAGGGTTGGTCAGATTTTTAAGAGTGACAGATTGGTCTTTAAAGACAAAGGACTTAGGGACATCTTCGGATGGTGGCGGAGTAAATCCCCATGCGGTGGAAAATGTTGCCAGAAAGCAAAAAACGATTAGGCGAACCAAACCTTGCTTACGTATAATTCCGGGTTTTAAATATGGCTTCAACCTAGCGCCCCATTTCTTTTCCTTTTGCGGTTCCCGGAACGACCGCATCTTTTTTGATTCTTCCTGACTTGATGGTTTCGTAGAAAGGTCGCTCAACCCTGTCAGCGTTAAACTGAAAGTTCAGATCAATTGTTTCGCCCGCAGCGATTTTGATTTTTCTTTTTTGCGGTTTCATCAAGTAATGCCAAGCGTTAACAATATATTCTCCCGGTGGGATATCACCAATATTGTAGTTTCCCTGATCATCGGTCTTAAAGTAATAGGGGTTTTGCACTCGGTAACCCCAGGTCTGCATGAATTCATGCATTCCACAAATCATTTGCATGATTTTATATTTCTTTTTAAAAGTAACTTTCCCCTCAGAAACTTCTTCAGCTGGAATAGGAATATTTAATAGAATTTTTCCTCTTTCTTTTTGATAGACTTGGCTGTTGTGCATGACCGCATCAACGTTGTCGACTTTAAAGGTTTCTCCTTGCCGGATTAAGTTTACGTCCGGGAAAAACTTGCAGTTTTCTGAAAGAATGTTGATGGGTTCTTTGTTGAAGGGTTTTCCAGCTTCAACATGCTCCAGCGTGATGACCACATCTTTAAGTCCCCCGGTTGGTGAAATTTTAAAGTCATCCAGAACCCGGTTCATTTCATTGTCTGTATCGACTTCTGCGCACATGTCGATATTGGGAAACAGAATCAAGTGGTAAACTCGAGGGAAGGGCATTTTGCCAGTCATTATTGCATTTCCCTTTATTGTTCCTCCATTTTGAACATTGATTTCCTCGTAGGCAAAAGCCGGAAGGCAGAAGCTCGTCAGGGTGGTCAAGGCAAACAAAAATTTAGGGAGGAGCAATGTCTTTTTCATTCTTAAACCCTCTTGTCAAAAGTTAGCAACTTTCAAGGGAGCAATCGTTGCTTATAAGTTTATTTGAGAAGTTTGCGAGGTCATTTAAAGCCATCGTTTTCGTTTATACCCGCAACAAGATTTCTCAATTTATAATCGGATCTTTTTATTTGAGCTTAACTAATTGAAAGAAAAGATAATCCTAAGGATTTACGACAAAGGATGCGGTCTTTTGTGACAATAATCATATCCAACAAATCATGTTCGAATCTTAGGATAAAACCTAAGAGAATTAAAGGATTACACCTGATTTTTAGTATAAAACTCACAGCAAGTCAAGGGAGAGTTTTGGCCTTCAAAAGGTGCTGATTTTTGTTTCTTTGAAATCCCTTTCAAATCATTAAGGCCTGATTTAAAATGGAAATAGAGATAGAACCTATCCCGTTTTAAGAGCGGATTTCCTGATAAAATATTCCATCGAAATGGAGCCAGTCATGCGAAAAATATTTCTTTTAATAGTTATTATGATTTTAGGGGTGATTCCCGCTTTTGCCGGAGCACTTTCACAGGGAGAGCAGGCTCCTGCGTTTTCCCTGAAATCCATGGATGGAAAAAAGGTGGCGTTGTCAGATTTTAAAGGCAAGGTGGTTGTGATTGGTATGTTCCATATCTGTGTTCCTTGTATGAATCAGGCCATGGAGTTTAATAAAGTTAGAAAGCAGCTGAGTGAGGATCAAGTGGTGGTGCTAGGGATCAATACGAATGGTGATTCCAGGGAAGCGGTTGCTCAATATCTCAGTAAGTTTCCGGAGAAGGTAGAATTTCCTTATTTGACCGATCCGGAAAAAGGGGTTTATAAGTCTTATTCGCAAAGGGATATGCCAACTGTATTGATCATTGATCAAAAGGGTATTTTGAATGCAAGGGCCCCGGCTGTTGGCGCTGATCAATTGGTGCCCTATATTAAAAAAATGCTTTAATGGAGAGATCGACTATAGTGCGTAGACGAAAAGCAGCTTCAATGTTAGGGGGAGTTGTGTTTTGTTTTTTATGTATTTCTTCTTTGGTAATGGCCGAGGAAACTTCTGCAAAAGGTTGGTTGATTCAACTGGGTTCGTTCCAGGTAGAGAAAAATGCAGAGGCTTTTGTATCCCGTATTAAAAAGAAGGGCTATACGCCTTTTGTTGTGCAGACAGAAAATTCCCACTGGTATAAGGTTCGTGTTGGACCTTACCCCTCTAAAGAAGAAGCGCGGCAGGTTGCAGGGGACTTGAAGAAAAACCATGCAATTTCTGCTTTGGTTGTCCTCTCCCAACAAGATCCCCCCGATATAGTGGACTCCGTGGATTCTATCGATATTGTAGTTTCTCAACTACTTATCTGGCTGAAAGCCTGGGAGGGAGGAGAGGTTAATACCTACCTGTCTTTTTACTCCAAAAATTTTCAATCTCCTCAGAGATCCCGAAAAGAATGGGAACAAGGACGCCGCTCTATTTTAGGCCGAAGCTCAGGAACTACCATTCAGGTTAGCGATATGGAGATGAAGCAAAATGAAGAGATCATCGAAATGTCCTTCACCCAGAACTTTAAATCAGACAGAGTTTCCGATATCGGCCGGAAGGAATTGATCTGGAAAATCGAAGGTAATAGCTGGAAAATTATTAGAGAAACCTGGAATCCCTCCTGAACCCCTATATCCGCATCTGGATATTTTTGTCCTTCAAAAAGAACTTTTCTTTGTTTTGTGCCTAAATTAGGTTTATGACTTATTCCCGTTTGGTTGCCAGAAGGGCCTGAGAGCATATATCTACACTATTTTAGGTTAAAAGCTTCTCCTTCCACTAAGCAGATCTTAATTGTTCATCAATTGCTCTTATTCGGATTAGCATGAATTTAAGTGTTGCTTAATAATGTATTGATTGAACTGACAAAAAAAGCGATAATATTTAAAAAATCAGATGCATTTTCTCCCTAATTAGTAATGTTTTTAGTCAGATCGTTGTTATAAGCATTACCCTGAATTAGTGTGAAATAACAGGTTGATTTAGTTTCTTGGAATTGATTAATAGTCATTAACTTTCTTTTTATACTTTATTGACGCTAAATTCTCTCCCGCAAATGTGGGGGGTGAGAAATGGTGATTGATTTTATGAATCCTGCCCAAATAAATCAGGACCTGATCTGGATATTGGTTTGTGCCGGGCTGGTCTTCCTCATGCAGGCCGGTTTTTGTTGTCTGGAAACCGGAATGGTCCGAACTAAAAACTCCCTCAATGTCGCTATAAAAAACTTCGCAGACTTTAGTGTTTCTGGTTTTATCTTCTGGTTATTTGGATTTGCTTTGATGTTTGGTGTTGATGTCAATGGATTGATTGGCACCAGCGGATTCATGTATGGCGAGGGCGGGGATGCATGGGGGCAAGCATTTTTCATCTTCCAGCTCATGTTTTGCGGTACGGCCATCACCATCACCTCGGGTGCCTTGGCGGAGCGTCTCCATTTTTCTGGTTACCTGGTTATCGTTATTATCATCAGCAGTTTTATTTTTCCCGTTTTTGGGCACTGGGCCTGGAGTGGTAAACATATTGGAATTCCCGATGGTTGGCTGGGGGCCTTGGGTTTCTTGGATTTTTCCGGAGCCTCGGTTGTGCATTCTTTGGGTGGGTGGGCTGCTTTAGCCGGGGTCATTGTTCTAGGTCCAAGGTCAGGTCGTTTCGGACTAAATAAAGTAGAAAT
>JAJDBI010000174.1 GCA_029261435.1 Nitrospinaceae bacterium | reverse complement strand
ACGCGTGGAGCGAACTGCAATAGCACAAATGGAAAACGACTGGATGACTCGGCTTAATCAGGTCTTGATGCTTTTAGTTGTATGAGTGGGAGTGGCTTGGGGGAGGAGTTAGGATAGGTTTTCCAGAACACGTTTTTTGAGTGTTTCAACTACTTTGCAATGCTCCAGTTCTGCTTTTTCCAGCAAGAGCATATTGGTTTTTAACTCGAAGTCGGAGCATGCTTTTCCAAGAATACGGTAGAACTCAACGGCCACATTTTCAGCTTCTATGGCAAAATCGAAAGCTTTTTCGAGTCCTTCAAATCGGGGTAATTGGCCTAGTGTTTCCTCTAGTGGCGGGAAGATGTCAGTTTGAAAACTTTCCTCTATCAGTTTTTTAAGATCTTCGTCATTTTCCCAACCACAATCACTTTCTGTTTCGAGCATTTTCTTGAAATGGGTTTCGTGCGCAGCTTCCTCTTTGACCATGAGATTTAAAAACTCTTTGACCTTGAGATCATCAACGTGGTCGATCAACTGGGAATAAAAACGTTGCCCTTCGCGTTCTATCTTAATCGAAAGCTCTAATAGTTCTGAGTTGGTGACAACCATAAGATTTGTCTCTGTCAAAGTGTCAGAAGATTAACCACATTAGGTACAAATTATAAAATAGAATTTGGGATTTTGAAAGTAATTATCAGAAGTATTTGCTTCATTTATTGGCAGGCGGGATTAATTATTGTCATTTGAAAACTTATTTTTGAAAGATTTTACTCTTTCGAGATGCTCGCATTCTGCTTTTTCTAGAATGGTGAGAATTGTTTTTATTTCAATGTCTTCACAGGAATCATGCATGAGTCGAAAAAACTCCCCCACGATCCGTTCCGCATCCATGGCAAGCTCAAGAGCTTTTTGAATTCCCCCGATTTTTGGTAGTTGGCTAATGATCTGTTTAGGGGGTGGAAAAATATCTGTTTGAAATTCCTTGTCGATAAATTTGCGTAGAGTGGGGTTATTTTCCCAACTGACTCGCTCAAGGCCTTTCAATTCAATGAGGCGTTTGAATTGTTTTTCGTGCAGGGCTTCTTCCCGGGACATGAGCTTAAAGAAATCCTTCACTTTGGGGTCAGCGACTATTTCAGCAAGTTCACTGTAAAACTTCTTTCCATCGCTTTCTATTTTTAAAGAGATTCCCAGCAACTCCTGATTGGTAATGTCCATGGAATAACTCAAGTGTGCGTGTTAAAGTGGGCTAAATCACCGCAATATGTGATACTTCACATATTTACCTTTAAAAGATATTCATTATTAGATAATATTCCCGGAAACAACGAATATTTTATCCCGTGTTTAAAGTTTCAACTTATGGATTTTCTCAATCAATTTAGAAATGGTCTTAGTGAAGGAGGTGAGAGGGATTGCTTTGAGCAGCACCTTTCTCCTCATGTCTCAATGCTTTATAAGTCTGCAATCCGTATGTGTGGCAATCCTAATGATGCTCAGGATCTTGTTCAGGAGACTCTTTATTGTGCGCTGAAAAGCTTTCATCAGGTCCATGATCCAGCGAAGAGCAAATACTGGATGTTTTCTATTTTGAGGAACCTTTTTTTAAAGGATATTGAAAAAACCAAGAAGCGTGCAGAGATTGAGTTTGAGTCGGTTTGTGACAAGTTGAGCGACCGGCAACACCCTGAAGGTGACTTTATGCGAGCGGAGGTTAGGAGTAATATTCAGGAAGTTCTGGATAAGCTCGATGAACGGCTCAGAATCGCTCTGGTCCAGTTCTACTTTGAAGGGTTATCGTATAAGGAGATCTCTAAATCGTTAAATATACCTATCGGAACTGTGATGTCCCGTATTGCCCGCGCCAAAGTTTACCTCAAGCGAGAGCTCCTGCGCTCCGAATCCTTACGCTTGGAAATTGCCAAATATATCACCGATGAAGATTGATCCTGCTTTGGTAACATATTGAAATTTAAACTCCCCATTTAGGCCATCCCCCGTAGCATCCTTGTCGTCGTTAAATCACTTGGTTATATGGTTTATTCCTTTCTTGTAGTCCCTTTCTTACAAAGCCCATTTATTTCCGGGATTTCTCAAATTCCGGGAATAATTCCTGATTTTCCGTATCTATATATTGATTAGTCGGGGACTGGGTCTATCCAGTTTCTGTTGTTTACTAAAGAGAGCACCTTGTTTCCATGCAAATTAATCAGACCAATGAAACAGGCATTACCTGTTCTAAATACCAACCTGTTTAACTCAGTTGTATGAATATTAACGTAAGGAGGAGGCACTTATGAGAAGTAATCCAATCCTGAATCTGGCACGGAGCGTGAGTACAAGGCTGTTTATGGTCCTTGGACTCGCAGTGGTTCTCGTTTCTCCAGCAGGTGCTATCAGTGTTGACCATGGTCATGATGGTTCGCACGGAAAAAGTAACCCTGCTGTAGAACGTCCCATTTGGCTCGATAAGCTGGAAAATCAGCTCAATCACGAAGATGTGATGAGCGGTTTGGAAGGCAGCCAGGAAAAGCTGGACAACACATTCATGAAGTTGATGGGACAACTTCAGGACAAGGTTAAGGAGCATGCCAGCCCGGCATCGTCAGGCGGCGGGTTCCACGACTCCTGGTCAGCACATCAATTGGGCCAGAGTTATCTGCTTGGACCCACGGAAGCGGCTGCCAAGGTTTATAAAGGCGCCCATTGTCCAGGGAATATTCCCACCAAGACCTACGAAATCTCAGCAATCAATGTCGAAGTTACCCTGAACCAGTGGGGAGATTATTATCCTGGATATATGTATGTTCTGGATAAAGATATTGATAGGGTTCGAGATGAGGAAAAGCGAAATCTGGCAGCTCGTCAAAAGGAGGATGGTCTTGACCCGGGTGCGGTTTCTACCGGACTTCAGGGCGATGCTATTCAGCCTATGACCATTCGTGGTAACCAGGGTGATTGTATTCGCGTTAAATTCACCAACCGGTTGGAAGATGAAGATGCAGGTTTCCAGGTTAATGGTTCTGCAATGATCATCAGTTCCAGTGGACAGCCTGATACTGCGGCTACTCCGGGTGCTATCGTAGCTTCCGGCGAGTCTCAGGAGTTTGAGTGGTTCATTCCTCTCGATGAGCAGGAAGGCAGTCACATGATCATGAACCATGCGGGTCGTGATCCTTCTGCACTGGGGTTGATCGGTGCCTTTATAGTTGAGCCGAGAGGTTCTCGTTATCTGGATCCTTTTACTGGCGGTCCGTTGGAAAACGGTTGGATGGCCATGATCGCTAATGATGATGCCAGAGACTTTCGTGAGTTCGCTCTTTTCTATCATGAAGTGGGTGACGAATCATTCCGTCCTCTCAACCGTCATGGTGAAATGATTCCACAGCGCGACCCGTTGACGGATGCTTATCGTCCTTCAGCCCGTGCTATGAACTTTCGTTCTGAGCCGTTTGGTATCAACAACCTGGCTCAACAGGAGAAACATTTCCATTATGAAGATGAATCTCTGTCCTATAGTTCTTATACATTTGCGGATGCTCCGACGACCATTCCTCGTTCTTACCTGGGAGACCCGGCGAAGTTCCGTTTGATTCATGGTGGTGGTGAAGTGTTTCATTCACATCATCCCCATGGAGGTTCCATTCGCTGGACCCGTTCTCCGCAGCGGGAAGTACAACTTGAAAACTTGACTCAAGCTGCCTATGACGGTCCGGTTAAGTATCCGGTTGTTCGCACTACGACGGACCGGGTTGACGTGGAAGTCATTGGTCCTGCAGAAGCACTTGATCTTGAGACTGAGTGTGGGTCCGGACTTTGTCAGCGTCTTGCCGGAGACTTCCTGTTCCATTGTCACGTTGCGCATCACTACGTAGCGGGTATGTGGGGCTACTGGAGGGTATACAACACCCTGCAGGATGGTAACTATCCTATGGGTAGCACCGATGTCATGCGTCCTTTGAAAGAGCTTCCTGATCGTGCGGGAAGAATTCCCAAAGGACAGCCTTCAGACCAAATGGTTGGTAAAACCATGGACTGGTTTGGCAAGAAGTTCAATATTGTAGGTTCTGGTAAAAGCGACTGGAGCAAAGAAACTCCAGTTGTAAATATCAAGGACTGGGTTAAATACATGCTTCCGCCTAAAGGACAACCCGGCCATACCGATGATGAAAAAGGCCAGATTCTGTCTTATGACGGGTCTGTCTGGGATTATGACTGGAAAGGCAATCAAGCCTTGTCTGAACGGGAATCTACTTTGAAAACACCCAAGTATATTTCTCCACGACCGGGTAAACGTCATCCTCTCCAGTTTGATCAACACGGTAAACTGGCTTGGCCTCATATGACACCGCATTTTGGTAAGCGTGTTCCTTTTGCACGTAACCATGGTGGTGCTCCCTGGCTGGAACCATTTCATATGCAGACCGATTCTGAAGTTATTACAAAGACGGAATCGGGTAGCTCACGAAGTGGTCCTGACATGGAGAATACGGGTGGCGCTAAACCGGGTGAACAGGGACGATGGAGTCTTTGTCCTCCAGGTGCTGGACGCAAGCAGTACAATCTACATTTCATCAATACTCCAATCGAGCTTTCTGGCGCGGTTGGGGATACTCCGCCGATCATCGATAAATACGGTTTGATCTATGTTATCGATGAAGATATGGCGGCTGTTAAAGCAGATCCTAAAAAAGCCATTCCGTTGGTCATTCGTGCCAACGTGTATGACTGTGTGGATCTGTTGTTGACCAGTGAATGGAATGATGATGATTTCACCAACTTCCAGATGTCGAAGTTGAACATTCATCCACATTTCTTCCAGTTCGACAATCAGGCTTCAGACGGCGTAATTTCAGGTTTCTCTTACGATCAGTCTATGAGGTCCTATAAGCAGTTCACTAAGAAGATGAAAGATGGACACCATGTTGGTATGCCGGTGCCGATGAACGCCAAAGTGCTGAAATCGACCAAAGCAGGTGCTGACACG
This sequence comes from Nitrospinaceae bacterium, assembly GCA_029261435.1. GTDB lineage: Bacteria > Nitrospinota > Nitrospinia > Nitrospinales > VA-1 > LS-NOB. The sequence continues at coordinate 1,277 of JAJDBI010000174.1, read as the reverse complement.
GTAGAGATTCAGATGGCGGCCCATTCAACTCCATACCACGTTGGTGCTGATATCATCGTTGGTATTGAGGTACCCAATGGCAAAGACGCACGCTGGATCACGAACATTACGCCTGATCCTAACAAAGGATTGGCTAAAGATGGTAAGTACACCATCAAGTTTAGCGAAGGCATGACTCATGCTCACAAAGCGGGACAGATCGTCAGTACCGAGTATGTCCGTTATCGCTGGTGGGTGGATGTTGATCTGGGTCTGGTGTTCTGGCATGACCATGCGTTCGGTGCTACCACATGGCCGCACGGTGGAATAGGATCTACCATCGTTGAGCCCTGGGGTTCCACGTACCATGATCCGAAAACGGGTGAGTTGATTCGCAGTGGCCCGGTTGCTGATATTCATGGAACAGAGCCTTTCGCTTACGGGCGTAACGGTAGTTTCCGTGAAATTGTTGTGCAGTTGCATGACACAGTGCCGCATACTGCACAGTTGGTAACTGCAGGGAATCCTCCTGGACTGTCGCGTGAGAACGCGATTGCCGCCGGGCAGTCAATTTCTTTTCAGATGCCATCCACCATGCTCGAAGCGGCTTTCCCCCACCTCAATGGTGGAACGCACACTACAGGTGGTGGATTCAACTTCCGCGCGGCTTCATTGGCTTCACGTTTGAAGTCAAATCCTGATGCTTCGCAATTGTTCAGCAGCAGGACTCACAGAGATCCGGATACGCCTATTATTCGTGCGTATGTCGGTGATAATGTGGTGTTCCGCATGTTGCACGGTATGATGAACGAAACCCATGTGTTCTCCCTTTCAGGACATGGGTTCCGCCCGGAGCGTTATGACCCGGACTCACGGGTGACCAACGCTCTGCATATTGGTATCGCAGAACGCTATGACCTGGCGACCACCGCTGGTGGTTATCAGGGTATGGCTGGTGATTACCTGATGTATGACGGTCGAACCTCTCATCTGTCTGAAGGCAGTTGGAGTATCTTCCGCGTACATGATAAAAAGCAGAAGGACTTGAGAGTTCTTCCTGGCAATGAAAACTTTGCCAAGAAGCAAAAGAAGACCCTCTGCCCAAAAGGTGCTCCGGTTAAGAGCTTTAGTGTTGTCGCAATTGACAAGGCACTGAAGTTCAACCCGGCCACTGAGGATGAGCTTGAAGTAGACTTTGAACGTAAGCTGATTCTCGCTAACGCGCAGGGTAAAATCTTCGCGTTGGAAGGGGAAGCCAAGCAGGCCGCAACAGATGGGCGTATGCCTCATCCGTTGAC
>JAJDBI010000173.1 GCA_029261435.1 Nitrospinaceae bacterium | reverse complement strand
AATTGAAGCATATATACAATAGGAGAGAAGTATAATGAAAACTAAGCTGACAAAGCGATTTTCAAATTTAATCGCGATTTTAGCTTTTCTGGCCCTTCTGGCAGGAAACGCTTTCGCGATAGAGAATAAAAGTAGGGTTGTTTCTCCTTACTGGCAGTCGGATTCAGGGTCTTATACCTTCATTGCTGTGAGTCACACCTCACTTTCAGGTATGGCGTCCCAGATTGGTTTAACCATTAACGCCCTCGGCAGTGATAATGTTGCTTTTGGTTCGGCGGTAGATTTCACCGTCGATGCAGGAACGACAACGAGAGTGTTTATTGTTACCACTAATCACGCTTCGATTAACCCGACCAATATTCCAGCTGCCCAGTTCATTGCTGGAACCACTGATTTCACACATGGACATGTCCGCGTTGATCCAATAGCAACCAATCCTGCAACTAAGGTTGAGTTTGGTAATCTAGGAGATGGCTACCAGGATGCAACGATGCTGTCCTACTGGGGATCTGTTGTTATAGAACAGAATACTACGGGATTCGCTATGGAATTTATCGGTGATATGGCTGATTCTCAGGCAACACCAGGTATGACTGGTACCCCACAGGTTGTTGGTCCTGCGGCACCGTAAAATTAGTGTTCTAAATTCAACTTTGAACTGGAAAAATTCATTAAGGAGAAAGATCCATGAAGAATATAAAACCTTTAATCCTGTTAATGCTTTTTGGGATGCTGTCTTTTGCCCAAACCGCCTCAGGACAATTACAGGCTGATGATACCCGGGAGAGCACCCGTTTAGCCTTTTCGCCTTATGCACAGGCTGTTCCCAATGATAGTTACACCTTCATGGGTATCAGTCATCCATCACTGGATACTGCTTTGACTCAGATCGGAGTCGTTGTCGAAGTCATTGGCATGACCACTACGTCAAATAATGCTGCGGGTCGGGCTTCGGTATTTACGGTAGATGCAGGTGAAACCCACCGAATATTTGTTGTGAACCAGAGCCATAGCACCATTAATAGCTCAAACTCGTCTTTCACGGATTCCCGGACTCACCTGATTCCGACTGTCGATTCTGCTCAGTTCGGTTCAATCAGGGTAACTACTCAGAGCTCAACTCCCACAGTAGCAGTCTCGGGTAAATATGCAAACCTTGCCCAACTGAATCTTTGGGGAGTGGTTTTCGTAGAATCTGGCGGCACGGGTTTTGCCATGGAGTTTGTCGGCGACATGCAGGATTCCAGCATTGGGGGTACTACTGCCCTTGGTGTAGGTGTGGTTGATGGAACCACTGCACCCGGTCGAGGTATCAACTAGACTGGTTGGTTAGAATTAAATTTCCATCTCAGGGGCCGGCCATGATGGCTGGCCCCTTTTTTTTCACCTTATTGTTCAAAGGATCTGGACTATGAGACGCTCACTTCTCCTCGTTTTATTTTCTTCCCTTTTATTTGCCTGCTCTTCCCAGGATATTAAAATTGATACAAAGCAATCCCAGTCGCATTATAAGCTGGCATTGGAACTAGCCCAGTTGAGCCTGTTCAAAAATGCTCTGGAAGAATTCGACCTCGCTATAAAGTTCAACCCTGAAGATCCAAAAATTTACCGCAAAAAAGGCATCCTCCTTTTTGGGATGAAAAAATACAAGGAGGCTAAAAACAGTTTTCAAAAAACGATCCAATTGGACCCAAAGGACGTGCAAGCCCATATCAACCTGGGGATGGTCCATTACACTTCAGGGGACAGAGATAAAGCTTTGAAAAGCTGGGAACATGCCGCAGGTATCAACCATGATGATAACGATTCCAAAGCTTTGAATAACATTGGCAATATTTATAAAGCAAAAAATGATCTCCAAAAAGCTGTTGAGTATTATCAAAAGGCCATTGCCTTTGAGCCCGGAAACTCAACTTACCTGAATAATCTGGGAGACAGTTATCGCCTGGCAGGAGATCTGGAAAAAGCTAAAAAAACTCTTTTAAAGTCTCTAGCAGTCAATGCAAATGGAATGCTAACTCATTTCAACTTGGGAACCCTCTATCACACAGAAGGAAAATATCAAAAAGCTATTGACTCGTTCCAAAATTCATTAAAGATCAATCCCTCTTATACAGAGGCATATTACCAACTTGCCAACACCCACCTTAAGGCCAATAACAAAGAGTCCGCCATGCAGTCCATGGAAAAAGCAATCCAGGCTGATCCAGGTAATTTAAAGTTCCAGGAACTTTATAATAAAATATCAACCTCGTGAAAGTTTACTCGATACTAGTCATTGGATTTCTCTATCCCTATTTCCAACAGGAAAACTTGCAGTCCTAAATTCTCTGGATGTACAATACAAAGATGAATGATATTGATTCCAAAACTTCAAAAGAAAATTCTCTCTCAGCTTCAGAATTGAAGACGGTCCTTTCCAACCACAAATCCTGGCTGGAAACATCTGGTCGCGATGGAAAATCCGCAAATCTGAAAGATTGTTATTTAAAAGGGGTCGTTCTGTTGGGTGCTGATCTTAGCAATGCTGACCTTGAAGGGGCCTACTTGTATGGGGCCTATTTAAAAAATGCCAACCTTGAGAACTGTAATTTGCGGGGAGCCAATTTGCGGGGAGCCAATCTACGCTGGGCCAACTTGAAAAACGCCGATCTGAAAAACGCTAATCTTGCCCGCGCCGATTTCATGCAGGCTGAAATTAAAAATTCCCACCTCGAAGGGGCTAACCTGAAAATGGCAGAAGGGCTCACATCAGAACAACTGGCGGATGCTCACACTGATGAAAAAACCACCCTCTAACGAGGGGGCAAAGAGCAATAGCTTTTATTACCGGATGGAAGGCTAGCTCGGCTTAATTAGCGTTTGCTATTCCCTTCTTACTTATAGTGTCTCTTAGTTTGCCTTCATACTCCGAGGGTTGACTGGGCAAAGGCATGTTTTACCGAGTCAGCTCTTTGTCAGTCATATAAATTTATTGGTAAATGGCCCTAGTTATTGGAAAACCACTTTGGCGGAATCAAGCATGCCCTTTAAGCTGGATGTTGCATCCTCAACGGCTGTCGCTTCATAACCACAATGTGCAGTACAGTCGGCGCATTTCCGGTTATTTTGATGGCCATAGTTTTCCCACTCTGTTGTTTCCATCAGCTCCTTAAATGTTTCCGCGTACCCATCGTCTAAAAGGTAACAGGGCTTCTGCCAACCCAGCACCGAATAATTTGGGTTCCCCCAGGGGGTGCAGGAATAATCTTTTTTCCCGCGCAAAAACTGTAAATAAAGCGGAGAGTGGTTTAAATCCCAACGGCCCTTTTTATTTTTCGCCAGCAGTTTATCGAAAAATTCAAATGTGCGCCGCCGTCCAAAAAAATGATCCTGATCAGGAGCATCCGGATAGCGAAATGCAGAAGCCATGGTCACCCCATCTATCCCAAGAGGAGCTATATAATCAAGAAACTCCTCTGCCATTTCTACAGTCGTATCCTCGAAAAAGGTGGTGGCACTGGTAACTCGAAATCCTCTCTTCTTCGCTTCTTTAACTGCCTCAATGGCCAACTTAAAAGTTCCTTTTTGGTCAACAATACGGTCATGCTCCTCTTCCATTCCATCAAGATGAATAGAGAGAGTCAAATAAGGGGATACCGGCAGCTGATCCAGATAGTCTTTAAGTAAAATAGCGTTGGTGCATAAATAAATGAAACGTTTCATGGCAACCAGGCCTTTAACGATATCCACAATTTGCGGGTGCATCAACGGCTCCCCACCTGCTATCGAGACAACAGGTGCCCCACATTCTTTAGCCGCTTTGAAGCACTGCTCCGGAGTCATATTCTGCTTCAATATTTCATTGGGCTTTTGAATTTTTCCACACCCAATACACTCTAAGTTGCAACGGAATAAAGGCTCCAACATCATCACCAGAGGATAACGCTTCTTCCCCTTTAGTTTTTGCCGAAATACATATGACCCTATTTTCATCGCTTGCATCAGCGGAACAGACATGAAATTAAATACCCCTTTAAGTGTTTAAAAAAAAATATCAATTGCGCCAGCAGGATTTCTTGCTAAAATTTCAGCGAGGCAATTTATTATAAAACCTGTTTGTTTGGCGGGCAACGAACATTATCCTTTCTGGAAAGGTGACATTCATCAAATTAATTGCCAAATTCAATTCATATTGGTAGAGGAAATATTAACCGGAAACCAATCATGAAAAAATTTCTCTTTTTGCTCATCTTTGTTTTAGCAGCCATAGCTTTTGATGGTGCCCTGGCTAAAGATATTTTCGATTATGGAATTCGCACTCCATCAGGCTGGTTAGGGCTGGCTTTGATCATCGGTGTTTTTCTCACTCTCTTCTGGGCAGAAACCACCAAAACCCACCACGACAAAAACAACCGCGAGTGAATATACTTGCAAGCTGATTCTAAACAGTTTCAGCCGTTTCGGCTTTCTGTAATAGACTTAATAGTGCGAATGGTTCTGCCTGTCTATCAATCGCGATCCAAATCGTACCATTTCCTCCATGCGCTACCGTTGCTTTTTCACCGGTATTTGTTTCCATTGCATCGATGAAAAATTTGTGTTGTCCGCTGGGAGAAATATATTCCACCTCATCCCCCAATTCAATTCGGTTCTTAACTTCTACTTCCATCCAACCCGGTCGCTCATTCACAATCTGGCCACCAAAAACCTGAGGCTGATCTTTCTCTTGTGGCGAATCAAACCGTTCTGTTTCCCGATTTGAAGCAGATATTAAAAATGCCGATGTGAAACCCCGATTGGCCGTCTTATTAATTTCTCCGAGTAATTCCGGATCGAATGAACGCCCCTCTGCCAAATCTTTTATGGCCTTGCGATAAGCCCGTGTAACCATGGACAAATAATAAATCGATTTGGAACGGCCTTCTATTTTAAATGACATGACACCTGCATCATGAAGTGGTTTTAAATATTCCACCGCTCTCAAGTCTTTGGAGTTCATGATATAAGTACCGTGCTCATCTTCATCAACAGGCATCATTTCACCTTCCCGCTGAGCTTCTTCAATGGCATACTGCCCTTCAAGCGGCTTATACTCCTCGGTTTCCTTGCCGGTTTCCTCTTTGACATTAAACTCCCATCGGCAACTATTGGTGCAGGTACCCTGATTGGCATCACGATGATTGAAATAATTAGACAGCAGACACCGACCCGAATATGCGATACAAATCGATCCGTGTACGAAAGCCTCGAGCTCCATACCCGGTACTCGCTCATGAATTTCCTGAATCTCTTCCAGAGAAAGCTCTCTCGATAAAATGACCCGCTTGACTCCCAGGTTGTACCAAAATTCCACCGAGGACCAGTTCATCGTATTTGTTTGCACTGAGAGATGAACCGGAATCTGGGGAAACTCTTTGAGCGCATATTGAATCATTCCCGGATCAGCCATGATGAATGCATCAGGCCCCAGTTCGGCGTGTTGTGCCAATGATTTTTTAAAGGATGCTATTTTTCTATTGGGCGGAAGAATATTTGCCGTAACATAAATCTTCTTACCTTTATCGTGGGTATAGGCGATAGCGTCTTCAAGCAAATCATTTTTGAAAGGATTTTCTCTGGCTCGAAGAGAAAATTTTGGAATGCCTGCATACACAGCATCCGCACCATATGCCAACGCGTATTTTAACTTTTCAGGACTACCAGCAGGTGACAATAGTTCGGGGATCATAATTCATTACCACTTTGTGTTATTGAGTTTTTCAGCTTACACCAATGGAGAGTAAAATCGCAACCATCTCGAACCATCAGGAATATTTTTGTATTAAACGAAAAGCAAAGGGGGAGGGTTAAATACGATCCTTCAGATGCTGAGGAGGGGCCTTTCCTTCCTGCAAATCTTCTACCAAGGTCAAAGTAGCCCGAAGCCTTTTTGCCAAAACTTTAAGGATGGGCATAAGAGCCTGGGGGTTATGCTGAGCCAGTGAGTTAAATGCCTCCTGAGTCATGATCGAAATGGTGCAATCTTCCAAAGCCACAACCGTGGCCGAGCGAGGGAACCCATCTATCAATCCCATTTCTCCAAAAATATCATTTTCATTGAGCACGCCAATAATTTGCTTTTCGCCATTTGGCCTTAATTTAGAGACCTCTACCTTCCCGGCGTCAATAATATAGGCACAGTCGCTTAACATGCCTTCTTTAATAATCTCTTCACCTTTTTTAAAATATTTTGTCTTCATATAAAACCGATCTTTAAAAATCCCCGCAGAGTGACAAAGGTACTCAAGAAAAAACCCAAAAACATGAACTTCAGGTCAGTGTAAATCTTTAAGTATAAAATTGCAATATAAGCCTTTACTAGAACCTGAAACGGATTAATCCCCCTCGATTGCAAAGCTAGAATAAAAAAAGGTCTGCATATATAGAGCATACAGACCCCGGCCTAATCTCTTGATTGTTTAAAAAAATTTAACCAATAATACAAAAATTCGATTTCAATTATTCAGCCTTCCAATGAGGCTGATCATGTAGTTTTATAGCCTTCAACACCCTCTAAAATACCCAGAGCTTTTCTCAATCGTTTTGCAAGTACTTTAAGAACTGGCATCAAAGCTGTCGGATTATGTCTCGACAGAGACTGAAAAACCTCCTGCGTCATTACCGATACAGTGCAATCCTCCAAAGCCACCACGTTCGCAGACCTGGGAAGACAATCGATCAGACTCATCTCCCCAAAAATATCATTCTCCTGAAGTATGCCTATAATCTGTTCTTCACCGGTTTTTAATGTTTTTGAAACTTGTACACTTCCCGATTCTATAATATAAGCACAATCACTCAATGCACCTTCTTTTATGATTTCCGCACCCTTTTTATAATATTGTTTTTTCATTTTTATTCCATCCGTCTTAGCTTGAGGTAATTTAATCTGGGAGCTTTTAATATCTTTTGGATTAGCCGAGCCAACATTAATTCCGGAGAGAAAATTAATATTAGATCAAAAGATTAAGGACCGGTAAGAACTACCGGCCCCTGGTATCAAATCGGATGAATCCGACTAAAATCACAACAAAAACAAAAATAGTTTTTATGAAAAGTGGCTTGCTACAAATGGCCCGCAGGAATGGCTTGGGACACTGCCCGCTTATTTTCCAGCCTATCTACCAGTTTCAAGGTTTGTCTCAATCTACTTGTCAAAATCTTCAATATCGGCATCAAGGCCTTGGGGTTCTGTTTAGCCAACGAAACAAAAGTTTCCTGGGACAGTTTTCGGATTCGACAACCATCAAGTGACTTGACAGTAGCCGAACGTGGAAGCCCATCAATCAAGCCCAGCTCACCAAAAATATCACCTTGAGCCAGAATACCCAAAAACTGCTGTTCGCCATTTGGAAGCGACTTGTAAACCTCGGCTGATCCAAACTCTATGATATAGGCGCAGTCACTCCTCTCACCCTCAGAGATAATGGGCTGCCCTTTCTTATATTTCAAAATTTCGATCTGATTTGACATGTTCTCTAATTACCTGACATTACTTCTTAGTCAAATTTTTAGCAAAACCGCTATCAGAAGAACTTTGAGTACCCGACCTTTGCGAGTTCGGGACGTTCGGGGAGAACATGTATGCCACCAAACCCG
>JAJDBI010000172.1 GCA_029261435.1 Nitrospinaceae bacterium | reverse complement strand
AGGTACAAGACCATGGCAAATCCGATAAAGATCATTTCACCTTTATGTTCCGTTAACATTCTCTTCAATCCTCCGTAGATTTAGATCGTTTGTTGAGTTCTTCGAGCGCCGCTTCTACCATTTGCACCGCTTGTTCCATAGTTTCATTTATCAGGCCTGAATCTTCTTTATCAAAAGGTGACAACACATAGTCAACAATATCGTCTTTATCTTCGGGCCTGCCAATCCCCACACGAACTCGCGCAAACTCTCTGGTTCGTATGGATTGAATCGTTGATCGAATTCCCCGTTGCCCCCCATCGCCGCCCTGGAACTTTTTTTTAATCTTACCCAGGGGAAGATCGATGTCGTCATGAATCACCAGCATTCGCTCTGATGAAATATTAAAAGCGGAAAGCAACGACTTGGCCGCTTTTCCGCTTTCATTCATATAAGTCATCGGTTTCGCTATAACAACTTCAAGTCCACCCACTTCTCCCTTTCCATATAAGGAGAAATGCTTATGGCAATCCAGTCGGATTTTATATTTATCGGCCACGTTATCTGCCACCCAAAAACCCGCGTTGTGACGTGTCAACTCATAGCGTGGCCCGGGATTGCCCAGACCTATAATCAAGAACACAGTTTACTTTGAACCGTCTTCTTTCTTTGCAGCATCAGCCGGTGCAGCAGCATCATCGGCTTCACCCTCTGCGCCTTCTTCGACTTCAGCTTTCTCTTCTTTTACTTTTTCAACATGAACCGTCACAACCGCATCGCTCGGGTCATTGACAATCTCCACGCCATCACCCATCACAAGGTCGGAAACGTGAATCACCTGATTGAGTTCTACCTCACCCATCTGAATCTCAATTTTTTCGGGAATATTACTGGGGATACTATCTACTTCCAAATTACGAATAATGTGGTTGACCAGCCCACCCTGTTTCTCACCAGGAGAAGTACCGACCAGCACAACAGGAACCTTGACCCGGATTTTTTTTGTGACATCCACTTCCAGAAAATCCGCATGTATCCAACCCGTCCTCAATGGATGAGATTGAAATTCCTTCAACACTACACTACGGTCGCTGTCGCCTTCAATTTTGAGTTCAATCAAGGCATTACGTCCTCTTGCACTTAGGAGCTTATTCAATTCTTTGGGATTAACCGTCAAGCTGAGGTTGTCTTTCAATCCATACAAAACTGCAGGCATGGTCTCATCGTTTCTAAGCTTTCTTGTGGCTGATTTGCCGGTTGCTTCTCTTAATTTTCCTGCTAAAGCTGACATTCTATACTCCCATCAATGTTTTAAAAGCCGTGAGCGTCAAATCTAAAACACAACGCTTAAGCCTGATTTTTTATTCTCGGGTTGAATCGAACAACGAACTGACCGAGGTTTCTTCGTGAATTCTTAAAATAGCTTCTCCCAGTAACGACGCGACCGACAGCACCTTGATCTTCGGGTTGCTCGCCAACCCGCTAGATAAGGGAATGCTATTTGTTGTCACCACTGATTTGATCGGAGAGTTGGCAATTCGCTCTCCTGCAGGACCTGAAAGAACGGCATGGGAACAACAGGCGTGGACCTCACTGGCACCCGCCCCCAGCAACGCATCGGTTGCCTCCATAAGAGTTCCTGCAGTATCAATCATATCATCCACAATAAACGCCACCTTGCCCTTAACGTCACCAATGATATTCATGGCTTTGGCTTCGTTCGGGATATCCCGGCGTTTATCGATAATAGCCAGTGAGGTGTCCAGCCTTTTGGCATATGCCCTGGCCCGTTCCACACCTCCCGCATCGGGTGAAATAACAATCAAATTGGGTAATTCAAGTTTGCGGATATAGTCTATCAATACGTTCATGGCGAACAAATGATCCACGGGAATATTGAAAAACCCCTGAATCTGCCCGGCATGAAGATCGACCGTCAATACCCGATCTGTCCCAGCTGTTTCCAGTAAATCAGCAACCAGCTTGGAAGTGATCGGCACCCTGGGTTCGCATTTGCGGTCCTGCCGTGCATAACCATAGTAGGGAATCACCGCCGTAATTCTTCTTGCTGAAGACCGGCGCAAGGCATCGATCATGATCAGCAATTCCATCAAATTAGTGTTGCCCGGATAACAAGTCGGCTGAACAACAAAAACATCCGCTCCGCGGACATTTTCTTCGATCCGCACATATATTTCCTGATCAGAGAAATCACGAACCACTGTTTTCCCCAGGGAAACTTTGACATACTTGCAAATATCCTCCGCCAGAGGCGGATTGGCCCTACCTGAAAAAATAAGCAACCGACCGTTACCGCTGGAATCCATATCTCTAACAAGTCCCAAAAAAAATCTGGCTGGGGCGGGAGGACTCGAACCTCCGAATGCAGGAATCAAAATCCTGTGTCTTAGCCACTTGACGACGCCCCAAAGTATAAAAACCTAATCCGCATAAACGCGCTGAGGTTCTCTGTTTTTCCAACCCTCACTTCCAAGCAAGAAAATGAGCACCTCTAATAATTTGATCTACCCCTCTGGGTCATATAAGGGAAGGGTGGTCGCTAACGCAACATTTCATCAGGATATAATTCGGATAAACTGACAACGCTTTCAGCTAAAAACAGTCTGAACTCCCCTCTATCCAACCGGGCAAGGGCATTGTTCGCTGTTTCGGGGTTGTCGAAAATACCAAAGACCGTGGAGCCGCTTCCTGAAAGAAGTGCCCCCTTTGCTCCCAAAGCAAGCATCTCCTTTTTTATCCCAGAAAGGCCCGGATGTTCTTTAAATACAACGGGTTCCAATTCATTGGACCACGTTGCCCCCAATTGGGCAAACTTCGACTGCAAAAGAAAATTTTTCAAAATGCTAATATTATTTTCCCTCTTTGTCAACTTCAATTTTAGATTTCCATAAACCGAGGCCGTGGAGACGGCAAAACCGGGGTAAACCATTAAAATATAAAATCTAATGGAACTTTTGACGGGCTCAAGTATTTCTCCTCGACCACGCCCGATAGCGCAGGGAGAAAACAGGAAAAAAGGCACATCGGAACCCAGTTCGGAAGCCATCGAAATCAAGTCATCTCTTTTTAATTTCAGATCCCACAAAAAGTTAAGTCCCAACAAAACTCCGGCGGCATTGCCACTACCACCCCCCAATCCTGCTCCATGCGGAATATTTTTATTTAAATGAATTCTTGCGCCCTTGCATCGATCAGGAAAGCGGGTTTGCAAAATATGGGCAGCCTTGATGGCGAGGTTTCCTTCATCAATGGGAATATCCGGTTGGTTGCAGACCAGCTCTAATCCGCGCGATAGACATTCTATTTTTATCTCGTCACACCAGTTAACCATTTGGAAAAGAGTTTCGAGTTCATGAAAACCGTCTTCACGCTTACTAAGAATATGAAGCCCCAAATTTACTTTGGCAGGAGTCTTAAAAGAAATGGTGGGTGTCATCGACTCTCCAGAGAAGGTAGTTGAAACGTATCTGCAGGCAACCCATGATTGATAATCGGTTTTTTATATTTCACTCGAACGGTTTCGTGTTTTTCAGGAAACGATAACGTGATCAAATGAGGAAAATCATGGCCTTCTACTTTGGCGTACTCCTGCCATTGAACCGAATAGATGGAACGCCCTCCCAATTCACGGGTCAACTCAAGAGGGAGCAGAGTCACAGCGGAAAACTGAAGAGTCACGCTTCCTCCTCGTTGCAAATCGGTTAATAGCAGGATGTATCGTGTCCGATCTGAATTGAGACGCGACTCTAAAATCTCAAGTAGTTCAAGCCTTGGAATGTGACCGACAAAAATTCTAAGGTGCTCGTGAAAGTCCACCTGTGTTCCCAGCATTCTCTCCATCAGAGATTCCACTTGTGCCCCGGAATAGATCCTGCCTTTCGCAGGATCAAAAAACGCTGTCCTGCTCTCATGGTGGGTAAAGACCCCCAGAGCCTGACCAAACAAGCCATAGGTATCGACCCGGATGGACTCATTACCCTGAATCAACAGGGACTGCCGGAAACCTTGCTTCAGCTTGGGACTCAGAAAAGAGGTACGAGTGAATGACTTGAGATTTTTAATTTTTTCGGCTCGGTCCATCTGCCTTTTTAAAATATAACCGGTGGTGACCGAATCTTTTAAAAAATGCGGCGCGACGGGTTCAACGCGAGGCTGACAACCCGAACTCAAGAACACGAAAAGAAGGAGCCTGAAAAAATAAGGATAGTTGGTCACACGCGTTAACAGGAAGGAGTTCAACAGGTCTTTTTAATAACTCTGCTGCAAAAGCCTTTTTGCTTTATCGATTTTATTCTTGAGCTTTTGCGGATCCGGCATTTCTCCACCCGGATCGTCTTTAGGGTTCACCGTGAGAAACAAACTGTTTCTCCATGCACCGCTGGCCTCATCATAATTTTCCAGCGAAAACAGAATATCCCCAAGATGATCATAAAGAACCGGGTCTGGCTCGGTGTAGATCAAGGCTTTCTGAATTTGCGTTAATGCTTTTTTCGGCTCGCCTTTTTTGAAATAAATCCAACCCAGGCTGTCCAGAAAATAACCATTGCGCGGCTGAATGGTCAGAGCTTTTTTCAAATGCTCGAGAGCCTGATCGAGGTCATACCCTTCCAGTGCATACATGTATCCCAGAAAATTATGCGCATTGGAGTGCAAAGGATTCAACTCTATCGCCTGCCTCATATTTTCGATGGCACCTTTGTAATCCCCTGACTTTTCCATCAAGGCACCCAACTCAAAATAGTAAGAGTCTTTCTGAGGATTCAGGGTTAAAGCCTTACGCATAGTTATAATGGCCTTGTCATTATCATCCTGAGCCATGTAAGCCAGCGCTAAAGAGTGCTGAAGCTGATCATTCTCCGGTTCCATTGCGACGGCCTCATTGAGCAGAACCACAGCTTTTTGTGTTTTCTTCATCAAGCTATAGAGCCGAGCCGTATAAAGGAGAATGTCCAGAGATTTTGGTTCCAGTTTTCTGAGTTTTTCAAATTCTTCAACCGCTTTATCCAGGCGACCATGGGTTTCATAAATCCGAGCCATGAGAACATGCGGGTCTTTGTAATCGCGCTCAGCCAGTACAAGCTGAAACTCATCCAACGCTCGCATATAAAGAGTTTGCTCAAAATAAATTGTTGCGATGCGCATGTGGATATTGGGTTGTTTTTCCAAACCTGAGGGAATGGTTTGAAAACCTTGAGGAGGGTTCTGATCCAAAGCACCTGAAGAGTGAAGCTGTGAAACCCGTTTTTTAATGTATTCATTATCTGGAGTCAGCTTTAACAAAAGTCCGTATTCTTTCAACGCCTCCATGGTTCTGCCCTGACGTTCAAGCACCCATGCTAAATGGTGTCGGGCCTGAAGCAGGTTGGGTTTCAGAGAAACCGCTATTGCGAGACTCCGCTCGGCATCCTTCAACTGGTCGGCCCGCAAATAGGCACGACCCAGATAAAACTGCACCAGAGGATTTTTAGACTCTACCAACGCCCCCTTTTTATATTCTTCCAAAGCCTGATCAAATTTCTCCAGCCCTTCCAGCAGAGATCCTCTCAACAACAGTGCCCGGGCATTTTCAGGAGCAATCTGGATAATACGACCATAATGCGCGATGGCTTGTTCCGTCTTTCCCTGACCGGCCAGAATATCTCCGAGGATCATCAAAATTTCTTCATTTTCGGGAAAACGGGATAGAGCATTTTGACCGGCTCGAACGGCCTCATCCAATTGACCCGTGCGGAGCAACAGACGAATCAATTTTTCCTGGAACCTTTCTGTTTCAGGATCATGCTGGACCACTTCCTTATAATGCAAAGCGGCCTGTTCCATCTGGTAACCCTTTTCTGCATTCAAGGCCATCAGGTAATGGTAATAAGAACGGGGATCTCGCGTGCCAAGTTCCCGAGAAAGTTGTTTTTTCTTTTCGAACGACCGAACCGCATAAGACGAGGACAAGTCAGCGCTTGTAGAACACGGGATCTCAGACATTGTTGTGCTGTTCGCCTGGAACAGGAGCATGAACAAAATTCCCCATGCGCGTGAAAATTCTTTAGTGGCACTGCAAATGGACTCTAATTCACATGCTTTGACTATCATTTTCTGGGTTGTCCTAATTATTTATAAATATATCTTCAAAGCCTATCAGGCCACCGCCTTAAACACAATACTGTTTAATAACGACTCCCCTGCTCTGCTGTTTATTTCCTGCATAATTTGTATTTTCAACGGCTCTAGAACCGATACCCCCTCTTTACCCTCTACCCGCACATGGAGTGTTCCCCGTGTCACCTTGTCAATGGCGGATATCCCTGAGATTTCTTTTCCCACTACCAGATTCCAGTGATAAGTCAGCCATTCTTTTTGGTTCTCCCTGGAAAACATTTCATCGGGAAGGGACTGAAAAAGAACCGATCGGATTTCTGACCAGTTTCTACTTGAACTTTTTTTTAGTTTTTTATCCATAAACGGAACACAGGGAAATGGTTTGACCGGCAATTTTATTTTAGCTATCTTAACGACCAAGTTAAAGTTATTTCTCCCCCCACCCACCAGGCGTGGGGACAATGTGCAATCGCTCTCTTTGGCTGGCAACGAGTTAACTCGGCTGAATGGAGCCTTTGTCAACGGCCTCCCCTTTTAAGACAAGGATTATGAGCACGCACAAAGACGTATTGCCTTATACCGGTTCCCGGCTGGCCCAACTGGAACAGCGAGTCGAGCAGTTGGAAACCTGTTACAAAATCACTTCCCTTATAAATTCCGAGCTGAACCTTGCCAATCTTCTCGACACCATCATGAACGTTGCCAAGAAGGTCATGAATGCCGATGCCTGCAGTTTGCTACTGGTCGATGAAGATACAGGTGAACTGGTGTTTCAAATCGCCCTGAGCGCGGTGGGAGAAAAAATTAAAACCATGACCCGACTAAAAATGGGAGAAGGCATTGCAGGCACCGTAGCCGAGACTGGCGAACCCATCATTATCGAAGACGCTTATCAGCACCCCAAGTTCAACCCGGCCTTCGACAAAAAATCCGGATTTCAAACCGGCTCTATCCTATGCTCACCGCTTAAGGCAAAAGGTAAAGTTATTGGAGTCTGTCAGGTAATACATGGCAAAAAAAAGGGCCTGGTCTTTCAGCAAAGCGACCAGGAACTTTTTCTTCTCCTCTGTGACAGTGCCGCCCTGGCCATCCATACGGCGCGTATGCATCTGGTGCTTATGGAAAATCAGCGCATGGAAAAAGATATGGAGTTTGCACAATCGGTTCAGGAAAGCTTTCTGCCAACCACCACTCCTCAACATGCCAATTTCACCTTTGCCGCCCAAACCCACGCAGCTCAAGTAGTGGGTGGCGATTATTACGACTTCATTCCTTTTGATAACGAACTGCTGGGTATTGTATTGGGAGACGTTTCTGGAAAAGGGGTTCCCGCCGCCCTGCAAATGGCTCGACTAATGAGTGATTTCCGCTACATTTCGCAAGTCGACCAGGAACCCGGAAAGGTACTGGCCCAGATCAATAACACTCTCTGCGAAAGATCCTATCGCGGCATGTTCACCACCACCGTGTTCTGCATTCTTGATATGAAAACAAGAAAACTAAGCGTCGCCAACGGCGGCCATCTGTCACTTCTCTTAAAAAGGAATGACTCTATTCAGGAAATTGGCTCAGCCAGTGGAACCCCTCTCGGAATCCTTCCCAATATGCAATACAATCAGGAAGAACATATTCTGCAAAGCGGGGACCAGATTCTTATTTTTAGCGATGGCGTTACCGAACCTAAAAACAAACAGGAGGAAGAATTTGGAACAGACCGGCTGAAAGATCTGTTCGCCAAAAATACCGCCTCACCGGAAGAATTCCTGCAAAACCTTGAGACCTCCATCAAGCAATTCATCGGCGATGCACCCCAGTTTGACGACCTCACCTCCCTGACCTTTAAAGCTCTATAAATCAATACCTCTGAGATCCGTAAATTAAGGCCTTTACTGGCTCAGGATATAATTATTTCCTATTGCCACTGGCAAACCCGGTCAAACGACCGATGGAGATGACCCTCGCAGTCCTAGACAAAAAAAGACCTTCTTGACTCAAAGAGCCCTTGCCCATTGCCTCCCACGCTAGTGGGTGATATGATTGAAATAACGGGGGTTGAATCTTCATCACATTAAAATCTAATTTAAAATCAGCGAGGATTTATGACCCAGCCGATTAAGCTTTCGATTCCGGGGGACCCAAAATATCTGGGGTTGATCCGCAAAGTTCTGCAGGAGCTATTGGACAGTCATGATGTGCCGGATGATACCGCACGCCGCCTTATCCTATGTGTGGATGAAGCTTGTGCGAATGTTATCAAACACAGCTATGAAGGCCCCTGTGAAGAACCCATAGAGGCGACCTTCACTATTGAAGGGGGCGACTTCAAGGTACAGATTCGCGATTACGGCAAACAATGCGATATCGGTCAGATAAAACCGCGTGACCTGAAAGATGTAAAGCCAGGTGGGTTGGGCACTCATCTCATGAATGAAATTATGGATGAGGTCAACTACTGCACCAATCGGGCCAACGGCACTTTGCTGACCATGATAAAGAAATTAAGAACCAGACTGACTACGACACAGGATAAGGGCAAGGGATAACTATGAGCATAGATTTAAAGCTGGACAAGGCCGGGGATGCTGTAACGGTATCTGTAATCGGCGATATTGATATGAGTTCTTCAACCAAAATGCGAGATGCTTTGGCTCCCCTTTTTCAAAATAACAATAAGCTTGTTGTGGTGGACTTGTCAGGTGTTTCTTACATTGACAGCTCTGGCATCGCCACTCTTGTAGAAGGTTTGCAGTGGAGCCACAGCAGCAAAAATAAGTTCCGCCTTGCGGCTTTGACTCCCGGTGTCAAGGACGTGTTCGAGATTGCGCGTCTGTTAACCGTGTTTGAAGTTTTCGAAACAAAAGAACAGGCTCTGGTCGAGTGACCCCGACAGGCGACTAACCAAAGCCTTTTGAATAGATAATTACCATTGCAACTCTAGAAGAGGGTCAAGGCATTATCATTATGCCTTGAGATGGTGTTCGTGAAACTCAGAGATTCACGGGTTGTTGCCCTGAGACAAAAACATGGTCAGATCATTTTTCGGATTTATTGGCAGAAGAGGATTCGAGTTCACAGGTGTCTTTGAAAATTTTTTCAAAGAAATCAGCGGATTATACAATCTCACCCGTGCCACTTTGTATTGCACCTTCATAGAACCTTTTCGCGGCAAACCCATAAAATGGCGTCCGGTATGGACGCAGATGGAAGAGGTTGGAGTCAAGTCCACCACCATTGTTTTTCTGGTCTCATTTTTGATCGGGGTCATTCTCGCGTTTCAGTCGGCACATCAGTTGAGCCGGTTGGGAGCTTTAGAGTTTGTCGGTGCTTTAGTGGGCGTTGCCATTTTGCGCGAACTTGGCCCTCTGATGACTGCACTGGTCATGGCCGGGCGGGTTGGAGCCGCGTTCACCGCAGAAATGGGAACGATGAAGGTTTCCGATGAAGTGCTGGCCCTTGAGATCATGGCATTAAATCCGGTTAAGTTTTTAATCACACCCCGGTTTATAGCTCTTTTAATCATGCTTCCGTGCCTGACCATCATGGCAGACCTGATGGGTATTTTAGGTGGGTTTTTGATTGGAACCACAACGTTGGGAATTGATCCGGTGACTTATATCAATAACTCACTCGACGCGATGGTGATTAAAGATGTAATGACCGGGCTGGTCAAAAGTGCCGTTTTCGCTGTCATCATTGTTATGGTGGGCAGTTATATGGCCTTCATCATCGAAGGCGGAGCAGAAATGGTAGGGCAGAACACACGCACGGCAGTGGTGGTCTCGATGATTCTGGTGATCATTGCCGATTTAGTTTTTACATCTTTATTTTTCTTTGTGACCTGAGATGATACGAGTAAAGAACCTGAGAAAATCCTTTGGCGAAGGCGACAAGCGCATCACTGTGCTGGAAGATTTCATTTCTCATATGGAGAAGGGCCAAATCACCTCCATCATTGGTGGCAGTGGTAGCGGCAAAAGTACCGTCCTCAAACATTTGATAGGTGCTTACCGCCCCGACTCGGGAGAAATATGGATTGACGGGGAAGAGGTCACTCAACTCAAAGGCGCGGCAATCAATAATGTCCGCAAAAAGTTTGGCATCATGTTTCAAAGCGGTGCTCTGTTCAACTCTCTGACGGTGGAAGACAATGTGGCTCTGCCAATGAGAGAGCATACTGATCTCAACGAAGGCACCATTCTTATCATGGTTAAGATGAAACTGGAGATGGTGGGGTTAAGGGGAGCCGAACATCTCAAGCCAGCTCAACTTTCGGGTGGTATGGTCAAACGCATTGCCCTGGCCCGGGCCATTGCTCTGGACCCTAAAATTGTTTTTTACGATGAACCCTCGGCAGGACTGGACCCTATTTCTATCGGCGTTATTGACAAATTAATCATCGACCTCAGCAAGAAAATG
>JAJDBI010000171.1 GCA_029261435.1 Nitrospinaceae bacterium | reverse complement strand
TTGAAGGTATCGGTCATTGTAATAAGAAGTATTTCAGGTTTCGTCAGTGCTCTTATCGACCGGTTTATCGGTCGGTTCATTGGGAGCTTCTTTGTCAGGGTCTTCGGCGTCCCCTCCAAAAGCTATGCTTTTGATCTGCTTCCAAATAGTTCCCTTAGAAGCTTCCACATCCGTCAAGTTAGATTCAATACCTTCCCGAATATGCGCGTTGATATTCTTCTCGCTCAATTCGCGGGCCCTGTTGATAGCATTTTTTATCGCCTTTGGAGAAGAACTTCCATGCGCGATTATCACAACACCATTCACCCCTAAAAGAGGGGCTCCTCCAGTTTCCGAGTAATCGACCTTTTTCTTAAATTCATCCAACTGCGGTTTCAATAACAAATAACCCAGTTTGCTGAGCCAGTTGCTTTGAAACATGCGCTTGAGATTGGTTCCAATCATTTCGGCCAGGCTCTCACTTATTTTGAGTGCCACATTACCGGTGAAACCATCACAAACAATCACATCCGCATTGCCCCGATAAACTTCCTTGCCTTCAACATTGCCCATAAAATTGATATGGCTGGCCTTGAGCATTTGAAAAGCCTCTTTGACAATTTCATTGCCCTTGCCATCCTCCTCACCAATACTGAGTAAACCTACACGAGGGTTTTGTTTACCAAGAATATACTCTGCAAAAACATGGCCCATGATTCCAAATTGAAACAACTGGCTGGTCTTGCAGTCCACATTAGCACCCGCATCAAGAAGAATAGCGTCGCCCTTTAAAGTGGGTAATTGTATGGCAATGGCCGGTCGGTCAACTCCATTTAACGGCCTTAAAATCACCGTCGAATAAGCCAGAACAGCACCTGTATTGCCGGCACTTAAAAAAGCCGAGGCTGTGCCGTCTTTAACAAGATCCAAGCCAATTTTCATGGAGGATTTACGTTTGGAGCGCAAGACCTTACCGGGACTGTCGTGCATTTCCACCACCTCATCGGCGTGGACAACTAGAATCGGAAGATTGTGATCGGGGTCAAGACGGTCCAGGACCGCATGAATCTGATCGGATAAACCGGTGAGAATGATTTCCGTTTCGTATTCCCTCGCCGCCATGACCGCACCTTCTACAGCGGCTTCTGGAGCATGATCGCCCCCCATCGCGTCTACCACGATTTTCATTTCTGGGTTTGGCTCCTTTCCAAAGAGCGTTGGAAATTATCGAGAGGGAAACTAGTGACTAAAAAGTGAAACAAGCGAAGTATTAAACCGTTTCAACTTCCATCACTTCTTTGCCCTTATAATAGCCGCAATGCGCACAAATATGGTGCGGGCGGGCCATTTCATGGCACTGGGGACACTCTGCATAGGAAGGAGCGGTCAATCCATCGTGAGACCGACGCATTCCCTTTTTGGATTTAGATGTTTTCTTCTTTGGGACAGCCATGATAACTCCCTATTTTAACTTGTCTTTTAATTGTTGTAATACCGCCAAACGTGGATCATAAGATCCTTCGTTCTTGCAATCACATTTATTCTCATTCAGGTTTGTCCCACACTCGGGGCATAACCCGGCACAATCTTGCCGACACAGTATAACTTGTGGCAGGCTCAATAATATCAAATCGCGGACCGGACTGGATAGGTCAATTTGAACTTCTTCATAATATTCCTGTTCCACATCCAGTTCAGTAAGTTCAATTTCATGCGCCGGTTTGTTATCTTCAACCCGAGGAATGAAGTGAACCTTAAGCTGACTTTTTACCACAAAACTGAAATCGTTCAAACAACGGGTACACGTGACAGAAAGTCCCGTCTCCAAACTACCCTTGCATAGAATCTCCTGACCGGATCTTTCCAGCTTCCCCTGAACCTTAACATCGTCCGTTAAAGCACAGTCAGGCGAATCTACGTTGAAGCATTCTTTGGGCTCAAGAATATCAAAATCCAGCCCCTCTTCATGTATGTGCTCAATATCAAAAATCATGGCTTGAAAAAACCCTTGAATTCAAACCCTTTACATTTCCGGAAGCTCAGTTCAGAAGGAGGGATATCGAGGGAGAATGTTATCTTTTATAGCAATTTCAGTCAAGAAAATAATTCCCACTCCGCACGGGGGGAATGAATTACCAACAAACCATAGTTGACATTGCTAATTTCCGGATTAATGGCGAGGGTGGAACTGGTCGTGGACTTCGAGCATTCTTTTTTCCAGTACATGCGTGTAGATTTGCGTGGTGGAAATGTCGGCATGACCGAGCATTTGCTGGACGGACCTCAAATCGGCGCCTCGATCCAACAAATGTGTGGCGAATGCGTGTCTCAGAGTATGCGGCGACACATTGGCTTTGATATTACTCCGTTTCACATATCCTTTCAAAATCTTCCAGAACCCTTGCCGGGTCATGGCTTGGGACCTTCTGGTCAAGAAAAGTTCTTCGACTTTTTGCCCTTTTGCCAGAACAGGCCGGGAGTTTAACAGGTAGTCCTCCACCGATCGTCTTGCAACCATGCCTATAGGGACAATACGCTCTTTCGAGCCCTTACCCATTGTTCTCAAGCACCCGGCCACTAAATCCAGATTATGTCCTTTTACAGAGATTAATTCAGAAACTCGCATTCCGGTGGCGTATAAAACTTCCAGCATGGCCTGATCGCGCAAACCAATAGCTGTATTGAAATCGGGACAGCTCAATAGTTTATCAACATCTTCCAGCGACAAAACATGAGGAAGCTTTCGCCATTTACGAGGAGTCTCCAAGATCTCCGCAGGATTCTCCTTTAGCTGTTTATCCTGGCAAAGATAACGGAAAAAGGATTTGATCGAAGACAAGCTCCGCGCAATGGAAGAAGGTGACATCCCATCATCGCGTAGTATAAGTAAGAATCCTCTTATATCTGCGGTTGTCAGGCCCGACACATCCGTATCGGAAAAAATCCGTGCGAAGCGTCGAAGATCGCGGCAATACCCTGCAACCGTATGCGGCGAATTCCTCTTTTCAATGCGCAAATATTCGGAAAACTCTTGAATCAACACATTCATAGTAAAATTATGTTATAAAATTCAATGAGTTACAAATTTTATTTTTCTCCTAGGTTAATTTCACTCAATCTGTTAAGCTTAATAGTCGTATACTAGAGGATGGAATGTTAACGCAATGAAATTAACCCCTTACTGGTTTTTACCCTTCCATAAGCTTCGGACCGTTTAACCTCTCCGCAGGTCGTATTCTACTGCCCGTTTATTCAGACTCAGCAATTATTCATTCACATTTAAAGCAGACTACAGACAACTATGTTAAATCAGGAATTTATCAGAAATATTGGAATTATTGCCCATGTTGATCACGGGAAAACCACCTTGGTCGATTGTCTTCTTAAGCAGAGCGGAATGTTTCGGGACAGTGAGCTCTCGGAAACCTGCATCATGGACAGCAACGAACTGGAGAAAGAACGCGGAATCACCATTTTCTCCAAAAATGCGGCTATTGTTTACAAGGGTCACAAGATCAATATCGTTGACACACCAGGACATGCGGACTTCGGTGGTGAGGTGGAACGGATTTTAAAAATGGTCAGTGGGGTTCTGCTTCTGGCTGATGCCGTGGAAGGCCCAATGCCACAGACTCGGTTCGTTTTGAAAAAATCTCTCGAGCTTGGACTCAAACCCATTGTCGTAGTTAATAAAATCGACCGTCCAGCGGCACGGACGGAACAGGTCGTTGATGAAGTTTTTGATTTGTTCGTTGAGCTTGGAGCTAATGACGAGCAACTGGATTTTTCTGTCATTTACACTTCAGCCAAACAAGGGTTTTCAAGATTGGAGCCTGATGGACCCGATCGTGATATGACCCCCGTTCTCGATTTGATTATCGAAAAGGTTTCTGCACATCCAGGAGATTCTGAAGGTCCTTTCCAAATGCTGGTGTCCTCCATGGATTACGATGATTATGTTGGCCGAATAGCCATCGGCACTATTAATCGCGGACATATTGACGCAAAAAACAACTACATCCAAATTGATCGCGAAGGAGAGAAGCATGCATTTTCTCTTTCAAAATTGTATACTTACCAGGGTCTATCTAAGATCGAATCTGAAGCTGCCACCACTGGAGACATTATCGGAATCGCCGGCATGAAAGAAGTCCAGATCGGCGAAACCATTACAGACAGCAGTTGCCCGGAAGCACTGCCTATCATTGAAATTGACGAGCCTACTTTATCCATTCACTTTTCTTCCAACACTTCACCTTTTGC
>JAJDBI010000170.1 GCA_029261435.1 Nitrospinaceae bacterium | reverse complement strand
AGAGAGATTATTGTTATAATCGCTATACAAATATACGTGGGCAATGTCTATTAATATTTACATGATATGGTTTGATTTTTTCTGGGTTGTATCTAAATCCAGTTCTGAAAGTATTTGAAGTAGAACCTCTGCCGGAATTCTCAATTATAGGGGTGACTGACAACGCTCTCCTTCAAGGACACCTGTCTGCGATCTCTCCACAATACTCGGTGCATTTTGTTGAGAATTAGCTAAAAAAATCAATGGCGGTGAGTTTGATAGAAGAATGTTTGTACAATAAAAAACCCCCGCCGAAAGGCAGGGGCTTCTCATTTTTTTTTAGATTTTTCAGAGCTTCAGATTTTAAACTTAGTCACAAGGCCCTGCAGGTCAACGGCGAGTTTTGAAAGCTCGTTTGCAGCATCTCTGGTCTGACTGGAGCCCTGCGTCGTTTCTCCTGCTGCTGTTGAGACTCCTGAAATGTTTTCGGCAATTTCACCCACTCCTTTTGCAGCTTCTGCAACATTGCGCGACATTTCATTCGTGGTTGCGCTTTGTTCTTCCACAGCACTGGCGATGGTATTGGAAATGTCATTGATTCTATTAATGACATTACTGATTTCTTCAATCGCCTGCACGGCACTACCCGTACTAGACTGAATGGTTTGTACCTTTCCACTGATTTCCTCGGTGGCTTTCGCGGTCTGGTTGGCCAGTTCTTTAACTTCATTGGCTACTACCGCAAAACCTTTGCCTGCCTCACCGGCTCGTGCCGCTTCAATCGTTGCGTTCAAGGCCAGAAGATTGGTTTGTTCGGCGATCGAGGTGATCACTTTTACCACTTCACCGATCTCTTGTGAGCTTTCGCCCAGAGCGGTGATGGTGTCATTGGTTCTTTTGGCGATTTCTACAGCTTCATTCGAGACCGAAGCCGCTTGAGTCGCATTGTTTGAAATTTCACTGATGCTTGCTGTCATTTCCTCCGAACCTGTCGCGACAGTCTGGACGTTTTTGCCGACCTCCTCACTGGCGGCGGCGACCACACCGGCCTGGGCGGAAGTCTCTTCAGCGTTGGCAGACATGGTTGTGCTGGTGGCGGTGAGCTCCTCTGCAGCAGCACTTACCGATTCCGCATTTCTGCCAATGTTGCCGATGTCGGTGCGCAAGCCGGTGAAAAACTTTTTCAACCCTTCGCCCAGTTGCCCGATAGCATCTGTTCCCGATACGGTCACTTCAGAAGTGAGGTTGCCCTCGGCAGCACTGCTGACCACTTCGAGGATAGAGTTCACCTTGCTTTGCAACTCCTGAGCCTGTTTCTGATCTTTTTCAGCTTGTTCTCGCTCTTGATTGGCTTTTTCCTCAATATCCTTTCTTTCCTTTTCGGTCTGTGCCTGTTTGAGAGCTTCCTGCTCTTTCGCTGTTCGTGCTACTTCTTCTTCTGTTGCCAGCTTAGCTTTCGACTGGGACAGCATATCTTCTAAGGAAACTTTAAAATCTCCCTCCTGACTGGAAATATTTGTTGTGAGGTTTCCAGACAAAATGTCTTTCGATGAGCCAATGAAAGACTGTAATCTCTGCATCAATAAATTGCTGGACTGACTCAAAACTCCGATTTCATCATTTGAGGTCACCGGAAGCTGATCCTGATGCAAATCTCCCCTCGACGTTCCTGCCAATGACCTGGAGATATTGATAACGGGTTGAATGACAGATTTTCCTATGAACAGGGAAATTCCTACCAAAATCACCAGACTCAACAAACCCGACATGGTGACCAGATTCTGAATATTGTCCTGTTCCATCTGCACTTTATGTCCCCATACTGCGACCAGATCATTACTCACTTTTCTTAACTTGTTGGAACCCGTTAAAATTTCTAACTGTGCTTTCCTGAAAGGAATGGAGTTGACTTCAGCGTTGATGAGAGTGTCAACGGCTCCTGTATAGTTCTTGAACTGTTTTGCCACAATCTGGATCTTATCCTGCGTAGTTGGGTCTGCTGCTGCTTCAACCTCACGGAACTTTGTCATCTTGAGGTCAACGGGATATTTTCCGCCTCTTTGCACGGCAGTCAAGGTTTCAGAAAAAATCTTTTTGGCGGCGTCATATTCATCCACCGTTGCGTTGAGCTCTGCTTTACCAAGCCCAATATCATCAGAAAAGACCAGCTTGAAGGAGCGGATACCCAGAACATCTCCAATTTTGAAGGGTTTGCCATTTTTCATGGCTGTATGGCAGGATGCACAGACCTGTACTGTGGCTTTATCAGCAGTATACAATCCAATATAGAGCTTCCCGTTTTCTTCATAAACTTTGTTAAAAACCTTGTCAGGGTTTGATTTCAAGAATGTGTTCGCTTCCTTGTCCAAGTCAGTTTTTAGTCCTTGTTCCGGGTTGATGGGGTCGTCAGAAATGATGTCGATTCCAAAATCTCTTCCCTTGCCAAACTTCTCATTGGTCATACGAGTGAAGGAGGCGGGAAACGGAACAGCCGGGTGAGGTTCATTGGCAGGATCCATGCTGATGGCCAGTCCGGACTTCTTGGCTGTGCCAATGATTGATTTGGTATAGGTCCCACGCATTTTTGTAATGTATCTGTCTAGATCAGTTACTTGTTGTTCAATAGTCTTTTTTCGGCCTTTTGCCATTGCATAGCCCATACCGGCCTTGCCCATCGCCTGTGAAAGCATCCTCTGTCGCCCCAAAGCATTATAAGTTTCCAGACTTTCTCTTGAAGAGGTTATTGAACTGAAAATCATTGCCGCTGATACCACAATCACAAGAAGCAATACCGTGATTGCGCCATAAACCTTTTGTTTTACTGACAAGTTATTTATGAAATCCATTTGCCTCTCCCCAATGTCATGTTTAATTTATAATTTATATGTAAAATAATATCCGTAATGCAAAATGAAAGCATGTTAGTTTCTGTTGGGATTGCCTTATTAAGATTAACAGTTTATGTCTGTATAATCAACTTCAGTCTACCCTTCAATTCATGATGTCTTTTCAATAAATATAGAGCAATGTTTGTGCCAAGTAAGTATTTTTAATACGTTTGTATTGTTTTATTGGACATTATATGTATTTTACCCATACATGAATGCGAGCATTGTAAAGAAACTACTGCGTTGCAAAGGTAGAGTGTATATAAACATTTACATATTTTGGCCTGGCTACCTTTTATTGGAGCAGGGGGGTGATTTTGGGGTAAAATCACAAAAAAAGCGAGCTGTTTTTTGCTTGATTGGGGTTAATTCAGGAGTTATTCGAGTTTTTTGACATTCTTGTGACTATATCTCTATGAACTTGTTTCGATTGAAGAGAGTTCTTCTCTCGATCCAGAGATCAAGTGATAATAAATTTTTACATGCGGAGAGTGGAGGGCTAAAGGGGGGCTTCCTGGGAATGAAAATCTGTGGTCTGCTGGAATTTGTGGCCGACTGTGATGAGGCTGGATTCATCAAAATGTTTGCCCATCAACTGTAATCCGACCGGGAGGCCTTCGGCAAAACCGCAGGGGATGGACATTGCCGGTATTCCAGCGAGATTAGCAGAAATGGTATAGATGTCGGCCAAATACATCTGCAACGGATCATCCAGCTTTTCCCCGAGTTTGAATGCGGGGTAGGGGGTGACGGGTGAGGCAATGACATCGCATTGTTCCAGCGCGTTTTCAAAATCTTGTTTGATCAATGTCCGCACTTTCTGCCCTTTCAAATAATAGGCATCGTAGTAGCCGGAACTGAGCACGAAGGTTCCAAGAATAATTCGTCGTTTAACCTCTTCGCCGAAACCTTCCTCGCGGGTGTTTTCATACATATTGACGAGGCTGTCAGACTTTTCTGTGCGATAACCATATTTGACACCATCATAACGCGACAGGTTGGTGCTGGCCTCGGCGCAGGCGATGATGTAGTAGGCCGCAACGGCATAGTCGAGATGGGGCAGAGAAACTTCCACCGTCTGCATCCCCAGAGACTCAAGTGTGCGGATGCTTTCCTGCACGGCTTTTTCTACCGCTGGGTTGATGCCTCCGCTGAAATATTCCCTGGGAATACCAAGCTTCATGCCCTTCACATCTTTTTGCAATGCCCGGGTGAAATCGGGGAGGGCGACATCGGCAGAGGTGGAGTCGCGTGGGTCTTTACCGCCGATCACGTTCATCATAGTAGCTGCATCGGCAACGGTTTTTGTCAAGGGTCCGATCTGGTCAAGGGAAGAGGCAAAAGCCACCAGTCCAAACCTTGATACTCGACCATAGGTAGGCTTCAATCCGGTCACGCCACAAAAGCTGGCTGGCTGGCGGATGGATCCGCCGGTGTCACTGCCGAGTGCGGCCACGCATTCGTGCGCCGAAACGGCGGCAGAAGAACCTCCGCTGGAACCGCCTGGTACCCGGTCCAGATCCCAGGGATTCTTGGTAGGATGGTAATGCGAGTTTTCATTGGAAGACCCCATGGCAAACTCATCCATATTGGTCTTGCCCACGATCACAGCTCCCGCCTTATTCAACCTTTCGGTAACGGTGGCGTTATAGGGGGAAACAAACTGGTCGAGAATCTTTGACGAACAGGTGGTGCGACTGCCTTCGGTGCAGATTAAATCTTTCAGCGCAATGGGAATACCCAGAAGCGGTGCTTCTTCCCCTGCGGCGATGCGAGCATCGGCATCTTTCGCTTGTTGCAGAGCTTTCTCTCGAGTCAGATGTACGAAGGCCTGAACCTTGTCTTCCACCTGATCGATGCGGGCGAACATGGCCTCGGTCAATTGTACGGAACTGATCTTTTTATTTTGGAGAAGTTCCCGGGCTTGCGTGATGGTTGTGCGATGCATGGAGTATCTAAAAATTGTTATATTAATAAACCCACATAAGTGGGGGTAACTTAACTGGAGAACATTATGCAAGCTGTTTGCGAGCCAGCTAGAGCCATCGTAAGCCGGGTCCAGTGTCAGGCTGGTGGTTAAATAATCTTTGGGACTTCGTAATGTCCTTTGTTGTGTGCCGGTGATTCAGATATCGGGTTGTGGTCTGCGAGAGGTTTTGCGGTTGGCTCGTCATCGCGGAACACGTTGTTGAGTCCTAACACATGTGCTGTAGGTTCCACATCTTCGGTGTTGAGTTCGCTGAGTTTTTCTATGTATTCGAGAATCGTCCCCATCTGACCCGAGAGACGTACTTTCTCATCAGGAGTCAACTTTAATCGCGCCAGCACGGCCATATGTTCAATATCAAAAGACATCAAGTACCTCAGTTGTTAAAGCCGACAAAAATAAATCCACTGGTTAGGGAAAGCTTTGTGTGTAATTCCTCTGCGCGTTATCGCGAAATGCGAAGTTGTGCGGCGATCCAGGTTTCGGGGTTCTCCACTCTTTCTGGGTATTAATTTAACGAAAGAGATATGACAAGCTCACGAATACCAGGAAAGAATATCACGCCCACCGGGCGATGCCCGGTTAGTCCGAAGAACCTGCTTTACGATCCTTTTTCTTCTTCTTTTTCAACTCAGCCATTTTCTCGGTGGCAGTGATTTTGCTGGATTTTCTAGCCAACCGCTTGGTTTTCTTTTTCAGCTTACGGACTTCAGCTTCGGTTCCTTTGGCTTCAGCCAGCTTGGACTTAGCATTTTTGAGGTGTTCCTGCAGTTTTTCTACGTTTGCCATAATAATTCGCGCCAGTATTTAAGGGTTTAGGAAAACAACCTTTATACCAAAAATTGCCCTGAATCACAACCAATTGCTGCCAGTACCCTCCGGGGCATGAAGATAAATGATG
>JAJDBI010000169.1 GCA_029261435.1 Nitrospinaceae bacterium | reverse complement strand
TCTCAAGAAACTTCCCCTAGCCTTAAAACCACCCCTTTGATTGGTATCCATAAAGAACTTGGGGGCAAGCTGGTTCCTTTTGCGGGATGGCAGATGCCCATTCAGTTTCAAGGGGTCATGCAGGAGCATCAATGTGTCCGCGAGGGTGTCGGCATATTCGATGTCAGCCATATGGGCGAGATCGAGATACAGGGTCCTTCTGCCAAGAGCCTGATTCAAAAACTGATGACCAATGATATCGACTCAATGCATGACAATCAGGCCCTTTATACCCTGATGTGCTTGGAGAACGGCGGTGTGGTGGATGATTTGCTGGTCCACCGTTTTTCTGAAGATCATTATTTCCTTTGTGTGAATGCGTCGAATGCGGAAAAAGATTTTCAATGGATTTTAAAGAATGCCGGGTCTTGCGATGCAACGATTCGAAATACCAGTCATGAAACGGCACAATTGGCAATTCAAGGGAAACACTCAGAGGCTCTATTACAGAAATTATGTGAAACTCCTTTGAGTGAGATCAGATACTACCATTTTAAAAAAGAAAAAATCCACAATTTTGCAAGCATCATCGCGCGCACCGGATACACAGGTGAAGATGGTTTTGAAGTTTATGTTGATGCGGGCCACGCTGAACCTCTTTTCAGGGCCATACTCGATGCCGGTAAAGAGTTTGACCTTCAGCCTATCGGTTTGGGAGCCAGGGACACCTTGAGAATGGAAATGGGTTACGCCCTCTATGGTAACGAAATTAATGCTGATTCCAGACCGCTGGAAGCTGGGTTAGGATGGGTCATCAAGCTGGGTAAGGATGAGTTCATAGGGCAGGCAGAGCTTAAAAAACAAAAGGATGAAGGGAATAGACGCAAACTGGTAGGGGTGCGTCTGCTGGACCGTGGGGTGCCACGCCCGCATTATCGGGTGCTGAAAAATGGGGCTCCTGTTGGCGAACTGACCAGCGGAACTTTTTCCCCCTCCTTGAATACAGGCATCGGATTATGTTATGTATCCCCTGAATATGCGGAACCCGGAACGAAACTGGAAGTTGAAATAAGGAAATTGAGCGTGCCCGCTGAGGTCGTCAAGCCGCCTTTTTTACCGACCCGCGTCAAAAAAGATTAATCGCTAATTAACGGAGGCGTCATGGAGGTCCCCAAGGATTTAAAGTATACGCAGGAACATGAATGGATTCGCATTGAAGGCAAAAAAGCCGTAGTCGGAATCACTGAATTTGCTCAGGAGCAGTTGGGAGACATTGTTTTTGTAGAACTACCTGAAGTGGGTAGTGTTGTTGAACAGGAAAGCCCTTTCGGGGTTGTGGAGTCTGTGAAAACTGTTTCTGATCTTTATGCGCCGGCTAGTGGCAAGGTCTCGGCAGTGAATAAGGATTTGGAGACGAACCCTGAAAAAGTCAATAGTGAGCCTTACGGCGGAGGGTGGATTGTTGAGATTGAACTTTCTAATGCAAAAGATGTCGAATCCCTTCTCGATGCGGATGCATACACCGAACAATGTCAAAAGGAGACGGAGTAAAACCTCCGATTCTTTCTCCGACCTATGAGGTATATTCCCCACACAGAACAGGACATCAGGTTAATGCTTGCCGAAATTGGCGTGCAGAATATTGATGCTCTATTCGAAAGCATTCCCGATTCATTGAAATTGGGAGATACTCTGCTGGGTCTGCCGGAGAGTCTGTCCGAGAGCGATCTGACTGGATATCTGAAACGACTGCAGAAAAAAAATGCCACAGCTGAAGACTGCTCCATTTTTCTAGGTGCCGGAGCCTATCGCCATTTTTCACCCGTCTTGATAGATCATTTGATTTCTCGTGGTGAATTCGCCACCAGTTACACTCCCTATCAACCGGAAGTCAGTCAGGGTACCCTTCAAGCCATTTACGAATTTCAGACTATGATCTGTCTGTTGACCGGGATGGAGATTGCCAACGCTTCCATGTATGACGGGGCTTCAGCTCTAGCCGAAGCAGTGGTGATGTCCAATCGGGTCAACCGACGTACGGAGTTTCTGGTTTCGCGAGGGGTTCACCCCGAATACCGTAAGGTGACAGAAACTTACACTAGAGGGAGTAACTTCAACCTCAAGGAAATCCCTTTTGATGAAAAAGGGAAAACTGATATCTCTGCCATCACTGATAACCTTACGGAGAACACATCTGCTGTTGTCTTGCAATCGCCAAACTTTCTCGGGACGGTAGAAGAGTATGCATCGTTAAAAGAAAAGCTGATTGAAAATGGAACCCTCCTGATCGTCGCTGTAGCGGAAGCTTTGTCTTTGGGGATTTTGCAGGCACCGGGAGCGCATGGTGCGGATATTGTCGTGGGAGAAGGGCAGTCATTGGGGTTGCCGGTTTCTTATGGTGGACCTTATGTGGGTTTTTTCGCGACACAGGAAAAATTTTTAAGACAAATGCCGGGACGCCTGGCTGGGGAAACGGTGGACCAGAATGGCAAGCGCGCTTATGTCCTGACGTTATCCACCAGAGAGCAACACATACGGCGCGAACGTGCCACTTCCAATATTTGCACTAATCAGGGGCTGTGCGCTCTGGCTACAGCTATTTTCATGTCAACTCTGGGGAAACAGGGTTTTCGTGAGATGGCGGTGTTGAACTTGAGAAAAGCCGACTATTTAAAAAACCGGCTGGCGCATGTTGCGAATTATAAAATCCGTTTTGCTACAGATACGTTTAATGAATTTGTCCTCGAATGTCCTCGTCCGGCGAAAGAAGTTTTGCATGCCTTGAAACAGGACGGCATTATAGGTGGTTATGACTTGGAGACCTATTACCCGGACCTGAAAAAATGTCTGTTGATTTGTGTAACGGAATTGAACACTCGCGAAGAAATGGACCGTTTGGCTGAGAAACTGGAAGCGATTTAGTTGTCAATCACCGGTCAATTGTTCAAGCAGCTCTTCTGCGGGATAGGTTAAAATTTCTGCCAGAGTAGGGTGGTAATGCGGTATTTCTGCGAGGTCTTTCACTGTGCCGCGAAAATGCATGAGGGTGATGATCTCGTGAATCAACTCTCCTGCTTCCGGCCCAACGATATGTCCCCCCAACACTTTTCCAGAAACAGGATCGCAAAGTAGTTTCACGTGTCCTTCTGTTTCTCCCAGGCACATCGACTTGCCATGATCGTCAAAGGAATAGGATGCTGTCAGATATGAGACCTTGCTGGCCTGACATTCTTTTTCGCTTAACCCTACACTTGCAACTGCCGGGTCAGTAAAAACGACTGAGGCCTTGAGACGGTCATCAACCTCGCGTTCGTTATCAGGGTGCATAGCGTTGTAACCCGCCACTTCGCCTTGCTGAATGGCGATATGGACTACTTCATGAATTCCGTTCACGTCACCGACTGCAAAAATATGCGGCTGACTGGTTTTCATTTTTGCGTCGACAGTAATGCTGCCTTTCCGGGTTTCGACACCGGCTGACTCCAGTTGCAGGCTGTCGATATTGGGTCTTCGTCCCAGCGCTTGCAGGATGAGTTGGGCGTGGACACTTTTTTCTTTTCCTTCATGCTGGAAATAAACAACAGAGTTTTTCTCGTCCTTCTCGGCGCGCAGAAGTTTTGTTCCGGTGTAAAGATCCATGCCTTCTTCGCGGAGTCGGGTTTCGACCGGTCGTGCCAGATCTTCGTCGCCTGTCGATAATATATGCGAGCTTCGTTGCAGGAGCGTTACTTTAACGCCGATGCGCAATAAAAATTGTGCCAGCTCCACCGCCACTGCTCCGGCACCCAGAACAATGATCGACTCTGGGGCTTCGCGCATTTTTAAAACATCATCGCTGGTGACAAACCCGGTTTCTTCGAGACCCGGAATGGGATAGTCGGCGATCACAGAACCGGTGGCGATGATGAAGGATTTTGCTTTGAGGGTATTGTCCCCAACGCGGATTTCGTGTGGGGAGATGAATTCTGCCTGTTCCTGGATGAGCGTGAACCGGGGATCATTCAGTTGCTCGATTCGATAATCGGCAAACTCTTTGATGAGTTTGTTTTTACGATCATTGATGTCGGAAAGATTAGCTTGCGGGTCAACAGACTGAATGCCAAACTCTTTGGCCCGACGCATCAAAGCCATGATGTCGGAAGAACGCAAAATCGTTTTGGTCGGCATGCATCCCTTAAGAATGCACAATCCACCCAAAGGCCCGGGGTCAATAATGACTACCCGGGCTCCCATCGATTGAGCGGTAGATGCCGAAGAATAACCCGCTGAACCGCCGCCGATGACAGCGACATCAAAATCCATTGTTGATCAACTTCATAAGGTCGCGCAGTCTTCAGGAGTCAGTTTGAATTCCCTGCCACATTCCTGAATCAGATCACGGGCATTTTTTTCCATGAACTCATCGCCCGTTTGCTTGAAAAGCTCTGCTGCTTTGGCAAGGTGATGAATGGTCTCTTTGCCGTGTTTGAGTCCGTAATACAACATGGCAATGTTACTGTGGGCTCGGCCGAACTCTGGGTTGATGCGAATGGCTTCTTTATAATGTTTGAAGGCTTCTTCCATTTCGCCAATTAAATTGCTGACCACGGCGAGGCTGTAATGAACCATTGGTGCTTCTGGCTTTAAACGCAATGCTTCCCGAAATGATTGTGCAGCTTCCAGATTCATGCGTAGTTTTCCATAGCGTATTCCAATATTGAAATGAGCCAGAAAGTGGTCTGGATCGAGTTCAATTGCTTTCTTGTACGATTCGAAAGTTCTGCGATCATCCCCCAGTTTGCTGAATGCCAGGCCATCTTTGAAATGCTCTTCCGCAGTTTTTTCCGCTTGCTGTTCTGACGACATATATATCCTCTAACTTTCCGATAAATTAAAGCAGTTAACGACAAAATTGATAATGGATTGGTACTTATGCTACCTTATTGCACCCTGACATTGCAACCACTCGCCGCCACTCGGCGTGGGGCCAGTGTTTAAGCTTCCCCCTGGCAGGGAGGACGTGATATTCTTCCTCAGTTTTCGTGCCCTGTAGGGGGTATTGAGGGGTTTTTTAGTAAACCATTGATTTTGTTTTCTCCCAAGGAAAAGTTGTTATGGCGATAGAACCAGGAACAGATGAAGAAAGGCTCACTTTGGGCCGCTGGATTAAAAAAGGGCAGAGTCTTATTGTTGGGACTTCGGCGTTGGGCGACTCCTATTTGGATCCTAATGTCAAAAGGGAAGAGGATATCGAAAAGAAATCACAGGATTATGTAGCATTTGACCATCAGGTTGCTGAAGAACTTCCTCACCTGAAGGGAAGGTTTCGTTGGGATCTGGAAAAATACTATCGTGACCGTTATGGTCCTTACCTGCCACAGGACTGATCATGTCTAAGCTTAAAATTTCAGAACTCAGCGATGTCCCGCCGGAAGGGACTGGCAAACAAATTCACTTTAAGCATGATTACACCGAAATCGACTATGTCCTTGCACTGTTTCAGGTTGAGGCTAAGTTTTATTGCATCACCGATCAGTGCCGCTGTTGTTCGGGAAGTCTGGGACAGGGCGTGTTGAAAGATATGTTTGTCTTCTGCCATAAAGATGCATGCGGCTGGAATATTAGAAAAGGATATTGCAAATTCAACCGCTCGGATATCACCCCCACCTATAAAGTTGCCGTCGAAGAAGACGGTCTCTACATCGAAATCTAACCACTCGGCGTGGGGCCGACTTATGGCAAACACTCGCTACCTCTTATGAGCCGCTAAAATAATTCCCTATTTTTTTCTCTAGCCAATCACCTTGAAAACGGCCTGATATTTTTCCTGATTTAGACTGAAAAATTTGTTGCTTGCATCAGGTCCCTTGTTTATGACAATAAAATGTAGGTCATGGGCGGTCGTGATGATGTAAACCTCGTCTACTTGGGCGATGTCTGGCATACTTCCAATTAACAGTCAGACTTTGCACTTATAGTAGCATTGGGGATACCTTCGGGCATCCCTTCGGGCATCCCCTTTTTCTATACTATTGGTGAGTGTGCTAATCTATTTTTAGAATATGGCTTTTTTCCAGGAGGTGCGTCATGAGTCTGGACTTGAATAAAAAAGTTGTTACTGTGCGTCCCGATCAAACCATCACGACGAAACAGAATCTGCCCTATTATGTTGGTATCTCGACTGACACTGCCGGAGCGATGGGGTTGTCGATGAATCTGGTGGTGATTCCTCCGGGTGCATCTCCCAAAGCGCATTACCATAAAGATTTTGAGACAGCGATTTATCTGTTGAAAGGAAGAGTTGAAACCCGGTTTGGCGAGAACCTGAAAGAGTCGATGATCAATGAAGAGGGCGATTTTGTTTTTATTCCGCCGGGAGTGCCGCATAAACCGGTGAACCTGTCGGACAGTGAACCCGCTCTGGCCATCGTCTCGCGTAACGACCCAAATGAGCACGAGAATGTTGTGCCTTATGAACCCTAACCCCACCCGTCAAACTATCCATCAAATATGATTCTTTTGAGAATCAACTGTAATTTCGCTAGTGTTGGATGTTTGACGTTTTTCGTTGTGCCAAATACCGCTATAACTTCTTGAAAAATTTGACAGTTTTGTCGTTTTGGCTATAATGGGTCCCAGCTATGAAGATAAAACTCGACACAGACAGTTTCAGCATTGTTGGAGAAAGTCCGCAGATCCGTGAGGTTTTTGACATTGTGGGTCGAGCTGCGGGTTCTCAGAGCACGGTGATGATTTACGGAGAAAGCGGAACGGGGAAGGAACTGATTGCCAGGGCTTTGCATTTAAACAGTCCGCGAGCATCAAAACCGTTCATTGCTGTTAACTGTGCCGCTATTCCCCATGATTTGTTGGAAAGTGAATTATTTGGTTATGAAAAAGGCGCGTTCACGGGAGCAGTAAATACCCGTGTTGGCAGAATGGAACTGGCGAATCAGGGAACGATATTTCTTGATGAAATCGGTGATATGCCTCCAGCCTTACAAGTAAAACTGTTGCGGGTTCTGGCAGAAAGAGAGATCGATCGCATAGGCAGTACCAAGTCCACACCGATTGACATCCGGGTGATCACTGCTACACATCGGAACTTGGAAACTGCTATCGAGGAAGGTCAGTTTCGCGAAGATCTGTATTACAGGCTAAATATCATTCCCCTCAACCTCCCTCCTTTGCGGGATAGAAAAACAGACATTCCGCTTTTGGCCGACCACTTTCTTAAATTGTGCAATGGATCGGGTAGCTCAAAAACCATTAGTGATGAAGCGATGAATGTATTGGTGAACTATTCCTGGCCGGGAAACATTCGCGAGTTGGCAAACTTCGTCGAGCGCATGGTTGTGCTGAGCATCGGCTCGACCATCACCCCAAGGGATTTGCCGGATAAAGTATTAGGCGAAGTCCCCAGAGAAAAATGGACCCCTCTTGAAAAAGGACCTGAGCCTGAGGGAAATCCAGCTCAGATTCTGCAGCAGTCGTTGAAGCAATCCTTCCATGTAGGAATCCCCGATGAAGGCATCAACCTGAAAAAAATTGTGGAAGATTTCGAAAAGGAACTTCTCATTGAAGCGTTGGAAAAAACCGGGTGGGTCAAAAACAAGGCGGCAACTTTGTTGAACCTCAATCGCACCACACTGGTCGAAAAACTCAAAAAACTAAAAATCACCAATCCTCCAGCGTGACGCTGGACTCAGACAGCAATATTGTTACCTGGTGAGCGAAAATTTGTCTCGGCTTGAGATGTTGTAGCATTTATTCTTGTGAGGGAGGACTGGTACCCGTTCAAGGTTTATGCGACCGCCGAAGGCTTGGAGCCATTTACCCGTCCCTGCAAGGGACTATTCGATACGGGCGTCAGCGAGTTCTTGTGCCACTTTTGTGATGTCGTTGACAAATTTTGCAAAGGATTTGTCATCGTCTTTGTGCTGGGTCTGCCTGCGAATATTTTCCCCATTGGCGTCAATGACAAGGTCCAGTACATTGATTCCGGGAGTCACGTGATGTTTTCTGATCTCTACTCTAATTTCATTGACTTCCATTAGATTTCTCTCCAAATTTAACAGCGGGTGGCTTCCATCGCAGACTCGCGACAAGACTGCCGACAATAATTTTTTAATAGCCCCTCTCTTCAAGCAGGATTGTATTTAATATCATTTCAGGGTAGGGCGGTCAAGCCCTCTGACTTACTTTATTGTTGGAGTTAGGCATTGTTGATTGGCAGTGGCTGTTGGCCGCTAAATGCTGAAATCTATCAGGCGGGACCGGCTTTGTTCGTTTTGCAACTGGGAAGCCAGAGACCGAATGGATGTTTCAAACCTCAATAAGCCTTGCTGGAGATTGCTGACTTCTTCGGCGAGATCAGTATCGGCAAGGCCGGATTCACTCTGGGTCAGGTTTTCTATTTGAATATTCAAACTGTTAGAGGTGCTGATCAGGCGGTTGCCAACGGCCCCGACTTGTCCTCGAGTGGCATTCAGAGTCTGAGAAGCCTGTTCAAAATCGTCCACCGCCTGCAATGCGCCTTGAGCGGTAGAAATATCTGCATTGGCAATCCCCAGGGATTGGGTGCTTGTACTTTCCACTACATTGAGGTTGATCTGGTTATCCGGCCCTGACCCTGCTCCAGCTTGAATATTGACCGGATCAGCATTCTGCCCCAGGCTTCCGTCCAACAAGTTCTGACCGTTGAACTGGAGAGAGCCAGTGAGACGATTGATTTCGTTCTGGATCTGGCTAAACTCCTGATTCAGGGTTTGTCTTTGAGAGTCGTTCAAGGTGCCATTACTGGATTGTATGGCCAGTTCCCGTCCTCGGTTTACGAGGTCAGCGACCCCTGCGAGCCCGCCTTCAGCGGTACGGACAAAATTGGCGCCTGACTCGACATTGCCGACAGACTGGGTAAGGGCGCTGATGTCTGATCTTAGCTGAGCTGATAATGCACTTGCAGCAGGGTTGGTGCCTGCCCGGTTCAGTTTTCGACCTGAAGAGATGCGCTCCAGAGAGTCCTGTAATCCGGACCGATTCCGGTTGATTGTGTTCAGCAACCGGTTGAAAGTTTCACCACTTACAGGATCGACCATTTTGATTCCTCAAGGGTTATGGATGAGCCCTACCAAGATAAAGCCATCTTACCGGCTTGTCAATGTGGTCAAAAAGAAGGACTGCCGGTTGCAATGCTTTTCTGAGCAGATTAGAATTACCCGGAGAGCCTCCATCGGCAACGAGCAATATCTTTATCTGTCGGGTGCACGTTCTTTCGGCGCTACGAGTTATTGCTATCTGCCTGCACGGCTAGTGGCATGAATTTTATTTGAGGAGAGGTAATGAAAATTTCCATTAATGGGGATGAAACCCAAGAGGCGTCTTTTCAGAGAGAAACTCTGGGGGAAGTGCTGCACGCGATATTAGATAACCGTCGGGACTCTTATATAAGAAGAATTTGGCTGGATGGGCAGGAGGCTTCATCCAACACTCAAGATACTTTAAAAACTTCTACCGCAAGCATTGAATTGCTGGAGTTGGAGCTGGCT
Organism: Nitrospinaceae bacterium; assembly: GCA_029261435.1. Lineage (GTDB taxonomy): Bacteria > Nitrospinota > Nitrospinia > Nitrospinales > VA-1 > LS-NOB. The sequence continues at coordinate 1,840 of JAJDBI010000169.1, read as the reverse complement.
CTGTTACAAGACTTGGTAACCAATAACCTGACTAATGCGAGAGAGTATCTCGAAAAGCTGGTTCCCGGGTTCCAAAAGGCGGCTGACCTGTTTCGCATGGGTAACGAGCAGGAAGCAAACCAATACTATCTGCAAATCCTTGATGGTATTGACTGGTTCTCTCAGGTTATTCTGACCATCGTAAATGCGCAGACTAATATATTCGAAGAGCAAAGCCTGGAAGAACGACAAAAAAAATTAACCGATCTCATGGCGCAAATGTTGGAGGCCAACCAAAACCAGGACTGGGTCCTAATGGCTGATTTGCTGGAATATGAAATGATTCCCTTCTATGAAGATTGGCAGGAAGTTCTTTCCACTATTCAGACCTGAGGCAGACGTATTGCCAGCACCCCAGCACCAGCTCCCTATCTATTTGAATAATAATGTTTTATTCGGCTTGTGGGGTCTTTCCCCAAATTATTGTCGTAATAGACTGGATTTTTTTTCAAAAAAACTTAAATTAAAACTAAAGTTTGAGGGTTTTTAGCCGATAAGAATCTCGGAGGCCTCTATCCAAGGTTTGGGTGGGGGTAATTATCGTTGGAAGTTTTTCCAGGAAAAGGATACTTTCTGGTCTTCTCTCTTAACGAAAAATAATTCTGAAACTTTAATAGAGAATTGATTTTTCTGAGGGTGGAGACAAGGTTGTCAGGTTGGAAACCCCCCAGGGATTGGGCCAAGAAATTTGGAAGAACTTTGAAAAGGGGGCAGTCATGGCCGAAGATGTAAACTTTCCATTAGATCAGACTCGAAATACCAGTGCGTTCCAGGGTTTACGGGAAGCTTCGCAGGAGTCTGGTAGACCACGCCGAATAGATGATCAGCAAGAAGAGTTGAACAATCCTGACCGAGCTCAGGAAGGACAAGAGCAACAATCTGTTAATGAAGCAGAAAGTCTGGATTCCAGCGTAGAGTTATCCCAGGAAGCCCGCCAGCAGGCTGGCGAGGACCCTAGAAACCCCACCGATCGACAGAATCAGGAAGCCCAACAAGATATAGCTGAAGCCGAACGGCGTGAATTCCAGGCTAATCGTCAGGAGGTCTCGGAGGATGCCCGCACTGAGATCCGTAACCCAAGGAGTCAGGGATCTGCAGGAGCGAACGAGCTTGGTCGTGTTTCAGAAGGTTTTGTCCAAGATGCTGATGAACTGTTAAATGAACAGGTTCGTTCGGGGAATGACATTGCAGATCCGGATCGGATAGAAGAGTTTGAGAACGGTGCCCGGATTGATAGCGTTCAGGAAGCAGTGGTGAGAGCAGGTGAAGATGCAGTTGCTGTTGAGGAAGAAGACCCGGGCCGACCACTGCAAGGAGGACCAAGCATCCGTGAAGTAGCAGAAGACAGCGCAGGGCCTCAGGGCCGTGAGCGTCTTGAGCAAACCATAGTTCGTGAAACCCCTAGCCCTGATGAAAGTGCAAGAGAGGAATTAACAGGTAATAGAGTATCAGTGATTGACTCCAGAGTTCAGGAGCGTATTAGTGAAGAAAGAGCGGCAGAGGAAGAAGATGCCATTCGAAATGAGCCTGCGATTGACACGCCTGAACAGGCTATTGATCAGATTGAAGAGCCTGAAAATCCAATACAGGAAGGTCTGGATACTAACCCGTTGCGAGGTCCCCGACCATCTGAGTTGAGGGATGATTCCGATGCTTCGGCTGTGGAAACCGAGCGTGGACAGAATATAAGTAGTTTGATTTGAACGAACCGCCCCGTCAGCGACATGCTGATTAGGCCTTAAAAAGGAACTCATCAAGAGGAGACATGTTAGAACCGGGATAACCCCATCGCATTGAAGAG
>JAJDBI010000168.1 GCA_029261435.1 Nitrospinaceae bacterium | reverse complement strand
GGTTCGGAAAGTGTTGGGTTTTTTTAATTTAGTTTTTGCCCAGTTTTCCCAGGTATGAGGAATATGCGAGTCACCAAACTCAAGCTCAGCTATCATCTTCCTACCAAAAGCAGATAGCTCAGGAGCGATCCGACCTTCTTTTTCCATCCCTTTGATATCATGGCAAGCAAAACAACCTCTACGACGCACCACAGTCTCCCCGTGTTTGATCAAAGCAGGGTCTTGCAGTTTTGCTTCCAAGCCGGGTATTACTTCTTTTTTACCGAACTGGAGCAAGTAGGACGCAATATCTGATGCCTGATCCACATTCAACCGAAGATCCGGCATCTTGCTTTTTGCATTGTAGCTGTGGGGACTACTGATCCAAGTTACCAGCCAATCAGCATTTACTTTGTTACCGATCCGACTCAGATCAGGAGCGTGCTTCTCTCCCTTACCATTGAGCGTATGGCAGGCTTGACAACCTACAGATTCAAATAATTTCTTGCCTTTATCTGGATCGCCTGAATCATCATAGCTGGCCTGTAATTTATAATCTTTCTCTGAAGCAGCCAGTAGGTAGGCGGTGACTCCAGTCAAATCCTTCTCATTAAAACCAAATTCCGGCATTCTGGTTTCCGGGAGATAGCCTTTGGGTTTTTTGATCCAGCGGTACAACCAACTCGCATCAACTTTACTGCCAACCCTGTTAAGTCGGGGCCCCACTTTACCTTCATTGGCATAACCATCGGCCAAGTGACAACCATGACAACCCAGTTTAACAAAGAGCCTTTTCCCCTTTGATAAGAGTGGAGCACCTTCAAGATCGATCACTTCAGCATGGCAATTTCTACATGTTGCTTGTTGAAACTTGCCATGCAGGATAGGCTCATTGACCTCAACCGTTTGATCTGTTTCATGGTGTGAACCATGAGCATGCTCAGCGGGTGCTGTGACAGTTCCTTGTCCCAAGTGACACCAAGTGCAGCCAGTACGTTCAGGAGGATGTTTCTTTATTAAAATGTCAAGATTGGGATGAGTCTTTAAAGGCTGCGCAAAATCTTTATAGTGTTCGTCCTGATAGGAGATATGACAAGTCATACACCGATCAACCCGGTAAATAATTTCTTTGAAACTATTTTTTCCAAATCCAGGGATAACAGTTTGAAGAATTTCAGCAGGACGCCAGAAAAACGGGAATGGCTTGTAGTAATCCATCGTCAATTCTAACTGGACTTTTTGACGAGTCAGGCTGGCAAGCTCTTTTTCCAACTTTATTTGATCGGCTTTAACCTTAAGAAGTCGATTTTCAGCTTCACTAAGAATTTTTTGCTTTTCGAGAATTATAGGTGTGTAGGATTCAACCTCTTCCTGATAGGAATGCAAAGTTGCCTTTTGCACATCATAATTTTCTCCTTCATGCATCGCCTTTTTATAGTAGTAATAGGCTTCATCCACATGACTTCCAGCAAATTTCTTTTGCTCCTTAGCTTCGTCTACTGCAATTTGCTTAAGGCGAACCTCTTCGACTAAAGCTAAATAATTATCATTTCCAGAGAGTTCATTAACTTTTTTACTGAGGCTGTCGCTAATCTGTTTTTCACTTCCCTCAATCTTAGTGTTAATAGCTTTCCATTCACCTTCAGCTATAGCAAACTGCTCTTTAAAAAACTGTTCCTGATAGGTCTTGAATCCCCGACGGGCATATTCATCGTCCCAAAACGCCCAAAGAGTAACGAACAACGTGACTCCAGAAATAAGGAAAAAAAGAAAGCTATATGAGGTGTGCTCATCAAATTCGCCTTCTTTAAAATCAGGTTTTTTATCTTCTTCAGCCAATGTATTACTCTATCTTTAGTTATTAATCTTCAGCTATTAATTTCTTCAGCTATTAAACACTAATCCAAGGTGTGACCATTATATATTTAATGTTAAAACCAATTCGAAGAACAATTTTAATAACTATTCCCATCATGATAAGAGCTAGTTGAATCTTCAAAAACATGCGCAGAAAACCCACTGACTTAAGCGCTTTTCTTTCAAGAAAAAAATACGCACCTGTCCCTATACCGAAGTAAGCCAAAAGTACACCACCACCAAAAATAGCGGACCAAGTATAATCTCTAAAGCCAAAAGCATAAGGCAGATCCACACTAACCAGAGCTACTACCTTGTGCGGGTCCCAATATTGCCAAGGCATGAACAGGTTCCACCCCGGACCTCGTAGGAATACCCCCATAATGATCAAGGCAATCCAGAGAACCAGAAAACCAAAACAGTAAACCCAGATAGCTACTTTTCTTTCATGATAGGTGTAGTACCCATTTCCTTTCGGGTTCACATCAAGATATGGAATCAGCATCAGTCCCACGATAATGAGAACCGGAGCCACAACCCCGGCAAACCAGGGATCGAAATAAACCAGAATATCTTGAAGCCCGAGGAAATACCAGGGCGCTTTGGATGGGTTTGGAGTTTTCGTTGGATTCGCAGCTTCCTCCAACGGAGCATCAATTACAATAGACCAAACTGCGAGTGCAACGATCACAACCAGAGCACACAGAAACTCTAATCGGACCAAATAAGGCCATACATGGAGTTTTTCTGGAACTCCTTCTACTTTTCTCTTAGGTGCAGCTGCAGCCTCAGACATTTTTTCCTATCCCCTTAAAAAAATCTGCCCCTAAAGAGGGCCGGAAATCCCACCGTCCTTACGAATCCGCCAGAAATGTACAATCATCAAGGCTCCGGCAATCAAAGGTATGAATATGCAATGCAACACATAGAACCTTAATAGCGCCGGGGGTCCTACCAGGCTACCACCAATAAGTAGAGACCTGGCATCGTACCGAGGCGTTACACCCACATATTCTGCAAAAGGTCCTTCATTACCCAGAAACGGAGTCGCCCTGGCCATATTGGTTCCAACGGTAACCGCCCACATTGCCAGTTGATCCCACGGTAACAGGTAGCCAGTAAAGCTCAATAAAAGCGTGAAAGTTACCAAAAAGACGCCAATGACCCAGTTGAATTCACGGGGAGGCTTATAGGATCCTGTCAGAAATACACGAAACATATGCAACCACACGGTAATAACCATTGCGTGGGCCGCCCAACGATGCATATTCCTCATGAGCATCCCAAAAGGAACATCGTATTGCAGGTATTTCATGTCATAATAGGCATATTCCCCTACTGGTCTGTAGTAGAACATCAAAATCACACCGGTTACCACTGTGGAGAGAAACAATAGAAAAGTAATACCACCCATACACCAGGTGAATTTAATCCGCAGAGCATGCCGATGCATTTTTACTGGATGAAGATGCAACCAGACATTACTTGCTATCTGCAGAACACGATTTCGCGGAGTATCAGCATAACCATGCCTGAATGTTGAGGTCCATAGCTGAGACTCAGTGATTTCTTTAGCTATCTCAGTGAATATTTCACCACTCTTTATTTTATGTATGAATTCCGCAATACTCGGAATCTGGGGTGCCTTGTTTGCCAAAAATCAATCCTCCATCAAAAAAATGGATATTCTCATTCTACGGTGAGAAGAAAGTATATTGATCACCATCATAACCACCTAAACCAGAAGCTTGGATCCTGGATCGCCCCATTGGCCTTTTTCCCAAAGAAACTTTTTGCTCTTATCAACGATTATTTGACCATCAGGCCCCAGAGCAATCTTTAAACGTTCCAAAGGCCTTGGTGCTGGTCCTTCAAAATGCATACCCTCTTTGGTAAATCCGCTACCATGACAAGGGCACTTATACTTGCTTTCAGTATTTAGCCATCTGGGTGTACAGCCTAAATGGGTGCAAAGACCGTAGATGACATAGATCCCTTCATCATCGCGAACAATCCAGACTCGCTGATCCTTAATATATTTGGTACTAACAGCACCAACTGTATAGTCGCTTGGATAACCCGCCTTAAAAATTGGGGAAGGTTCAAACAGGACACGTGGAAAAAGCAAACGTGCAAAATACAGAGAAGACAATCCTAGAGAACCTAAGAAACCAGCCCATCCCGCTAACGAGAAAAACTCCCGGCGCGACCAGATTGTGTTCTGTGCTTCATCTTCCTTTTTTTCTTTCGTATTTTCCTCAGCCATAATCTCGATAATACCTAATTTTATAAGGACTCAGTGACTTTTCAAGACTCAGGTGACAACCTGAAATAGACTGTCAAAGTGTTGGTTTTTAACATAATTAAAATATCGAGTCAAGGTAAGAAGTGAATAGCCTGAAAGCACCCTTTTTATGGGGACTTCAAGGCCTGTGAACAATTCCGCGCCGCCTCGCACAAGGCATTAATTTCAGTCCCTTCTGAGCGAGTGCAATTTGCCAGATTACCGACCGTAACCCCCTTTTTTATCAACAACAAAAGCATTGGTATCCAATCAGCGGCTTGGTCTGAAATAATTTGTACCCCAACAATCAAACGAGACCTTTTATCTGCAACTACTTTATATTTACCCTTGAATTTAGGGGGAGATGCATTCTCCAGGCAATTTAAATTCTCATCGAACACACCCTCGACAGGATGAAACCCTTGCTGAGGAGCCGTCCTAATGGAGCATCCCACATATGCCACATCAGGACTCAAACGAGCAATTTGAGGAACCCACTCCCGGTTCAATTGTCGCTTTTTTCCCAGGGCATTTTCTGCGGCAACTTTGCCTTCCTCTTGAGAAAGAGTGTTACTGGTCAACTCTCCAGTTATACTTCCCACGGCATACACCCCCGGCAAGCTCGTCAACATGGAATCATCTACTAGAATTTTTTTATGATCTCCCAAACGGACTCCCAACTCTTCAGCTACATTGTTTTCTTCCCTGCCCAACCTGTCGCCAGCAATGATTATCTGGTGAACAGAGAACTTGATACCCGTCTCTAATGTAATTTCCAACTCCTCGCCATTTTTGTAAATGGAAATCAATTTCTTTCCCGGTAGAACCTTAATTTTCTTCCCTTTAAATTGACTCTCCACTGCAATATTGAAGTCCTCGTCCATTTGGGAAAACATTTCACTTTCTTCATGGCAAAGAAAAACCTTACATCCCCTGTTGTGAAGACCCAGAGCGGCTTCACTAGCATAAAGACCACTGCCTACCACTAGAACTTTTTCGGGAAGCACAGGAAGTTTAGCAACCTCGTCGATGGATATTACAACCCCCTCCTCACGAGGCAAGGTGGATGAGAATCGAGAATCAGAACCATAAGCCAGAATCACCGACTTGCCCTGCAGAAGTATATGCTCTCCTATATTTTTTTGAACACTGATCTCTGTAGAACTTGCCAGCATTCCCTCTCCTTCCATGATAGATACACCAGCAACATTCAACTTTTCCCGCAACGCTTGAGAATAGATTTTAGTCTCGGAGCTTAAAACTTTCCCATACTCTTCCCAGCTCATCGAAGGTGTGACGCTCTTTTCCATGAAAAGCGCATTTCTTCTTTGAAAGCCCGATTGACCCAGCTCACCTCTTTCAACCAGGCAAACGCTACTGCCCAGTTCTGCAGCTCTGAGAGCGGCAGAAACCCCGGACAAGCCTCCTCCTAATACCAGCAAATCAAATTTTTCCATGTAATAAGACCAGCTAAAAATAAAAAGTCATAGCCCAGTCTACACCACTCAGGGCTAACTAGATCAAGTTAATCGCCGCAACCACGGTAATCAATACCAAGCCTACAGAAGCGATAACAGCATGCAATGTTACGTTAATTCGTCGAGTGACAGGAACAACAAGCAGGAGATAGCCAAAAACAATATAGGCAAACAAAGAAGTTCGTTCAATTTGGTAGAGGTGAAATAAAAATAAGACATAACCAGCTATCACTGCTCCAAATAGTAAACGGTGAAGCCGGTAGCCTTTCGCACGCTGGTCACTGGGAAGAATGCTGACCCCAACCATAATATTAGCAATGGTAAGGAGAATCGAAAAAAAAATGGCCAAAAAGCCGGGGGAGGAAAACAAATCTTCTAAAGTGGTGGGAGGCATGCAATATGGAAAACAACGAAAGAAAACAGCTATAACAAAGAAAATAAAATTTTACAAATCCTACTCAATTCTATTCGCCCATTATATTTAGCTGTATAATTGACTCTGTAATTTCTTCCTGACAAGGGCTACTCAGTGCCCTCAAATAATCTATGACGAGAATTAAAAGCCTTCTCTCTTTTCGAAACTTTTAAGATCAAGAAAATGTCTAAACAATTTACAACACTTGTTCGACCCTGTTACGTCCATTTTGCTTTCCCTGATATAAAGCCTTATCGGCTCTTTCAAAGATAGTGGTCTCGACATCCCCTTCCTTAAAACAGGAAAGCCCTATGCTCGCTGTGACTTTTAACATGGTGGACTTATTCTTTAAGTGATGGGATTCTATTGCTTCTCGCACCTTTTCTGCCACCTTTAATGCATTCTTAATGTCTAGTTTATTCAATAAAACCACAAATTCTTCCCCGCCATAACGAAACACCATATCAGTATCGCGCACAGCATCTTTGATCACTGAAGCCACTAAAGTAAGAACAGCATCTCCAGCCTTATGCCCATAATCGTCGTTAAATTTTTTAAAGTGGTCGATATCAATAATGATCAAGGCCGCAGGATCCTTGTACCGCTTAAATTTTTTGATCATCTTACCTATTTCGATGTTGTACGTCCCTCTGTTAAAAACCTGAGTCAAGGGATCGATCATTGCCTTGGTTTCAACTTGTTCTAAAAGTTGAGTGAGATCGGATGTGGTTTTTTTTGACTCTTCAAGCTCTTCACGCATCGCATGGGTTTCGGTTTGGATTTTTTTTGTCTGACCGAGGACAACATCTTTTGCCGAAAGAATATCGCTCATATTCTCAGCAGCCTCTATAACATCAATTTGCTCAGTAAGAATTTCATCAAATTCTCCAGAGGATCGACTCAATTCATAAATGGTTTTTGTGAAAGCGATGAAAACTTGTTTGGCCGTCTCACGCTCTTTATCAATGAGATATTTTTGAACAACCAATTCATCAAATACCTGCTCAAGTTCAGCCCCAAGCACTGGAGGTGACTCGATCTTTTCTCCCAAAACCTCCACAAGCAGATTCGATAGTTCTTTTAACTTGTCAGATAAGCCCTGGTCGCCTGCCTTTAGTTCACTAACCCCATTAAGGCATACTAACAAAAGTCGGGATATTCGCTTGGTAAATTCTAAGGAGGATAGTCGCTTGTCGTCGTTATATTCTTCCATTTCAAATATTGCTCAGCTGATGAGGTTGCAGGGGGGGAGTAAAAGTTTGGAAAGTGTACATTATGTCCTCAATTTATCCACATAATTCAGTGCATTCTCAAACACAAACTCATCCTAAATCTTCACTAAATAATTTGCTCAAATTAAGGAAAGGATTGGTGCCGATGGGGAGAGTCGAACTCCCACGGATCGCTCCATACGCCCCTCAAGCGCACGTGTCTACCAGTTCCACCACATCGGCGTCTTACTAAAAAGATTTTTAGTTTTTAGAATTATCAGGTGAACCCTTGGGCTCTGAGGCTTCATCAGGAAGAGCCTCTTCAATACCCTGGATAACTGAACTTGATTTTTTGTTATTTGAAAAGGTTGCCAGGGTTAAGGAAGTGACCATAAACAAAATGGCAATCCCGGTAGTCAACTTGGTAAGAAAATTTCCTGCTCCACTACTGCCAAACATGGTTTGACTGCTACCACCACCAAGCCCCGAACCCATTGCCGCGCCCTTACCTGCCTGTAAAAGGACAGTAAGGATTAAACAAAAAGCCCCAATAACATGTATTACTGTAATTATTGTATTCATCTAATCTTTCAAAATTACAACTGCATTATAAATTATCCGCTCAGAACCTTTTATTATGACTAAAAAGCTGTCAAGGTTCAAGATTGGATTTAATAATAGCATAAAATGACTCAAAATTCAGACTCGCCCCACCCACCAGCGCTCCATCAATTTCTTCTTCACTTAAAAGTTCTTTGCAGTTTTCGGGAGTCACACTTCCACCATAAAGAATTCTTGTCCCGATCTTTTCAGAAAATCCCTGGCTTCCAAACAAAAATTTTCTTATAAATTTATGGATTTCTACGGCCTGCTCAGGAGTAGCATTCAGGCCTGTCCCAATAGCCCAAACGGGTTCATAAGCTATTGCAATATGCCCTATGCTCTCGCCAGACAAACCAGCTAAACCTTGTTGCAACTGGGTTTCGATAACATTCAGGGTTTCCCCTGTCTCTCTTTGCTTCAGAGTCTCTCCTACGCAAACAACAGCAGTGACACCCATCTGCAAGGCTAGGTGAACCTTTTTGTTAACGTCTGCGTCGCTTTCTCCAAACAACTGACGCCTTTCTGAATGTCCAATCAAGGCATAACCACAGCCTACATCTTTTAACATTTCAAGTGAGACTTCGCCTGTAAAAGCTCCCTTGATTTCAGAGTGAAAATTTTGTCCTGCCAAACCTATCCGGGAACCTTTAATGATCTGACTGGCCGCAAAGAGTGCCGTGAAAGGAGGGGCAATGACAACATCCACTCCATCAAAAGAAATGTCAACGAGGGACTGAGCCAGTTGACAGGCCTCTGAGGCCAGCATATTCATTTTCCAATTGCCAATGACAAGCGGAGTAGTCACTTAATGCCTTTATCTTAAAGCGGGAGTTTCAAAAGGAACCGGGTATACCAGATGTCAGCCAATGAATTTCAAAAGATCTTTAACCCTGTTGGAATAACCCCATTCGTTGTCATACCAGGATAAAACCTTCACCATATTGCCTTCAATAACTTTTGTGGAGATTCCGTCAATGATTGAGGAACAGGAGTCCCCGTTAAAGTCGATGGACACCAACGGTTTTTCTTCAAACCGCATTATTTTATTCAAAGATCCATCGGAAGCATCCCTCAAGGTTTGATTGACCTCCTCAACGCTCGTGTTTTTTTCAACCTCAACCACAAGGTCAATCAGAGACACATTGGGCGTAGGAACACGAATGGCCATACCATCAAGTTTGCCTTTAATTTCAGGCAGCACTAATGCCACAGCTTTTGCCGCGCCAGTCGTGGTCGGTATCATTGAGAGGTTTGCTGCTCTTGCCCGTCGCAAGTCTGAATGAGGCAAGTCCAGAATCTTCTGATCATTCGTATAAGAATGAATGGTCGTCATCAACCCCTTTTTAATACCAAAATTTTCGTGGACAACCTTAGCCAATGGGGCCAGGCAATTTGTGGTGCAGGAAGCGTTTGATACTATCTGGTGCTCGGAAGAATTATAAGACTGATCATTCACACCCAAAACAATGGTCACATCAGGATCTGTTGCTGGAGCGGAAATAATAACCTTCTTTGCACCTGCCTCAATGTGTTTCTTAGCCGCATCACGTTTGGTAAACAAACCTGTAGACTCAATGACAACATCCACGCCCAATTGTTTCCAAGGCAGATTTGCAGGATCGCGTTCAGCAATAATTTTTATATGCTTTCCATTTATGATCAACCCATCGGAATCAGATTGAACGTCATGAGAGCTTACTCCTTGAACAGAATCATATTTTAAAAGGTGCGCCAATGTAGCGGAATCGGTTAAATCATTGATGCCCACGATTTCAAAACTCGAGCACTCGGGATCATTCAAAATACACTTAAATACCGCCCTACCAATACGCCCAAAACCATTGATGCCGACCTTCGTTGTCATTTTAATTAAACAGCCTTTCAGGGAAACTTATTGAAAATATGTGAGTTAAACTAATCGAGGATAGTGAAACAACAGGAAAGCTCAATCACTTAAAACTAGAGGGAGTATGCTAAATTTATAAATTCAAGTCAATACAAACCTGTGGCAATTTTAAAACCAAAATAGGGAGTTTCTTATTCCACCGCAGAAGCCGGGATTTTTGAGGGGCTGTTCTTCGATTCGGCCGCAGTTAGATAGGTAAATAAAATATGATCAATCTCATCACTGATCTCCAAAGTTCTCTCAGCACCATTCACCAAACGCTTGAACTCATTAATTAGAAGCCTCTCTTCATCGACCGATGACTCGAGCTCCATTTCAATTCGCTTAACATCCTCCAGATGGCGGCTTCCGTTCTCTTCCAGAGTTCTCATCTGCTTTTCTGCCTCATCTTTTTTAATGAGAATTTCACTACGAGCCCTTGTTAGCTCAGAGCGAAGCTTTTCAATGGAAAACAATTCTCCATCCAAACGCTTAAAACTCTGATCCAGGTTTTCCAAATAACTACGTCGCCGTTGTATTAGATACTCTCTGGAATCCGCAGGATCCAAGTCGTCATTATTTTTATCATCAACCATAAGGAGTGAGTCCATTGAGGTAGAGCCATTTAAAAGTTCCTCATATCTTGCCTTTATGGAGTTTTCCTCAGTTTGTAGTTGCCCAAGGTTGTTGGAAATTTTGTCTATATTCTGCTCATATATATCTATGTTCCGCATGAGTGTTTCCAGATTATCGATATTATCCTTGACCTGCTGACCGATAGCATTCAACTTGCTCTCTATAGACAAGCGAAAGGATTCTTTGTACTGCAAAACTCTGCTAAAAGTCTCCACCACACGAGAGTATTCCCGAGCGCTTGATATCCCTCTCTCTCGGATGCCTAAGTTATCCTGAGAAACTTGAGAAGATGGTTTGAAATCTGTCATCACCGTACCCGTCAATATTTTGGTAAAATTAACCTCAAATATTATACCGCAAATTTTATACCAAACTCATTAAAAAAAAACCAAAACCACAATATTTTCAAGGGGTTCTATATAAATTTAAGATCAGCTTTGCGTCCCCCTGCCCTCTCTAATAGAGTGAATCATTTCGGTCACGGCATTTTCCATGCCCCCATAAACAGCTTGACCAACAATGAAATGACCAATATTAAGTTCTTCAAT